>JAGWKJ010000004.1 GCA_028865375.1 Hyphomicrobiales bacterium
CGGGCGCGGGCGTCGTGGTCGAAGCGGCGGCGCCCGACAGCGTGGCCAGTACGTGGCCCTGGCTCACCCGGTCTCCCGGCTTCACGAGCACGGCGTCGATGACGCCGCCCGCGGGCGCGGGAATGTCCATCGTCGCCTTGTCGCTTTCCAGCGTCACGAGGATGTCGTCCGCCGAGACGGCCTGTCCCGGCTTCACGTGCACCTCGACGATCGGCACGTCCTTGAAGTCGCCGATGTCCGGCAGGCGGATTTCGTCGGTCATTGTCGCGCGCTCCCGGGCCGTCAGACCAACATCCGCCGCGGATCCTCGACCATCTGGGCGAGGAACCGCAAGAACCGCGCCGCCGAGGCGCCGTCGATCACGCGATGGTCGTATGACAGGCACAGCGGCAGCATCTGCCGCGGCCTGAATTCCGCGCCGTCCCAGACCGGGGCGGTCTTCGTGCGCACGACGCCGAGGATGGCGACCTCGGGCGCGTTGACGATGGGCGTGAAATTGGTGCCCCCGATGCCCCCCAGCGAGGAGATCGAGAACGTGCCGCCCTGCATCTCGGCCGGCGACAGCTTGCCCGCGCGCGCTTTCTCGGAGATCGCGCCGAGCTCGCGGCTCAGCGCCTCGATGCCCTTGGCTTCGACGCCCTTGACGACGGGCACCACGAGCCCGTCGGGCGTGTCGACGGCGACGCCGACGTTCCAATAGCCTTTGCGGATCAGCGCATCCTTGCCCGGCGCGAGCGAGGAATTGAAGTCGGGGAACTTCTTCAGGGCCGCGACCGAGGCCTTCATCAGGAAGGGCAGCATCGAGACGCGGTAGGGCGCCTTCTTGTCGGCCTTGGCTTCGTCGTCGAGCCTCTTGCGGAACGCCTCCAGCTCGGTGACGTCGGCCTCGTCGGAATGCGTGACGTGGGGAACGTTCAACCAAGCGCGATGCAGGTGCGGACCCGACAGCTTGCGGATGCGCGACATCGGCTTGGTCTCGACCGGGCCGAACTTGGCGAAATCGACCGCCGGGATCTCGGGAATGCCCGCGCCCGCGGCCGCGCCGGCGCCGCCGCCGAGCGCGCGCTTCAGGTCGTCCTTGGTGATGCGGCCCTTCTCGCCCGTGCCCGTCAGCGGGCGCAGGTCGAGGCCGAGCGCGCGCGCGAGCCGGCGCACGGCGGGGCTGGCGTGAACGCCGTCGAAATCGACCGGCTTGCCCGCAGGCGCGGCGGCCGGAGCGGGCGCGGCGGCGGTCGGGGCCTTGGCCGCGTCCGCTATGCCCTTGGCCACCGCCGCCATCGCGGCCTCGTTCTCGGCCGATTTGCCATCGGCCGGCATGGCCTCGGAAGCCGCGTCGCCGGCGGGCTCGAGTTTCAGCACCAGCGTGCCGACGCTGACCTTGTCGCCGACCTTGGCGACGATCTCGCGCACGACGCCCGCCGCCGGCGAAGGCACTTCCATCGCCGCCTTGTCGGATTCCAGCGTCAACAGCGGATCGTCCTTGGCGACGACGTCGCCCGGCTTGACGACGATCTCGACGATGGGCACGCCCTTGAAATCGCCGATGTCGGGAATCTTGACTTCGATCGCGTCGCTCACGCGCGCCTCCCTCTGGTCTTTTTCGTTCAGGTCCGCGCGGGATCGGGCGCGTCCGGGTCGATCCCGTAGTCGCGGATCGCGTCGGCGACCGCCTTGGCGGGGATGTGCTGGTCGTCGGCGAGCGCCTTCAGCGCCGCCACCGCGACGTGGCGGCGATCGACCTCGAAGAACGCGCGCAGCCGGCGGCGGTAGTCGGAGCGGCCGAAGCCGTCGGTGCCAAGCACCTCGTAGCGGTCGCGCACGAACGGCCGGATCTGGTCGCCGTGGATCTTCATGTAGTCGGTCGAGGCGACGATCGGTCCGCCGCCGGCGCCGAGGCAGGTCTCGACGTGGCTGACGCGCGGCTTCTCCTCGGGGTGCAGGCGGTTCCAGCGGGCGACCGCCAACGCGTCGCGCCGCAGTTCGTTGAAGCTGGTCACGCTCCACACCTCGGCGGAGACGCCGTGCTTTTCCGCCAAGGCCTCCGCCGCCGCCTCGACTTCGCGCAGGATCGCGCCCGAACCGAGCAGCCGCACGCGGCGCGCGCCCTTGTCGGCGGCCTCGACCGACTTCACGCGGTGCATCCCGCGCACGATGCCCTCGCGCGCGCCCTCCGGCATGGCGCCGTGGACGTAGTTCTCGTTGAGGAGCGTCACGTAATAATAGACGTCCTCGTTCTCGCGGTACATCCGTCGCAGGCCGTCCTCGACGATCACCGCCACCTCGTAGGCATAGGCCGGGTCATAGGCGACGCAGTTGGGGATCGTCGAGGCGATGACGTGGCTGTGCCCGTCCTCGTGCTGCAATCCCTCGCCGTTGAGCGTCGTGCGGCCCGACGTGCCGCCGAGCAGGAAGCCGCGCGAGCGCATGTCGCCCGCCGCCCAGGCGAGGTCGCCGACGCGCTGGAAGCCGAACATGGAATAATAGATGTAGAACGGGATCATCGGCGCGTCGGACGTCGAATAGGACGTCGCCGCCGCGATGAAGGAGGCCATCGCGCCGGGCTCGTTGATGCCCTCCTGCAGGATCTGGCCCTTCGAGTCCTCGCGGTAATACATCAGCTGGTCTGCATCCTGCGGCCGGTAGGTCTGCCCCTGCTGGCTGTAGATGCCGAATTGGCGGAACATGCCCTCCATGCCGAAGGTGCGGCTCTCGTCGGGCACGATGGGCACGATGCGCTTGCCCAGCGCCTTGTCGCGCAACAGCGTCGTTAGGATGCGCACGAAGGCCATGGTGGTGGAGATCTCGCGGCCTTCGCTGCCTTTGAGCTGGGCGTCGAACGCTTCCAGCGGCGGCGTCTCCAACGGAGTCGATTTCCGCCGGCGCTTGGGCAGCGGCCCGCCGAGCGCGGTGCGGCGCGCCATCAGGTACGTATGCTCCGGCCCGCCTTCGGGCAGGCGCACGTAGGGCACCTTGTCGACGTCCTCGTCCTTCACCGGCACGGCGAAGCGGTCGCGGAACTTGCGCAGGGCGTCGTCGCCCATCTTCTTGGCTTGGTGGGCGATCATCTGGCCTTCGCCGGCCGAGCCCATGCCGTAGCCCTTGATCGTCTTGGCGAGGATCACGGTCGGACGGCCCTTGGATTCCATCGCGGCCTTGTTGGCGGCATGGACCTTCTTCGGGTCGTGACCGCCGCGCATCAGGCGCCAGATGCGCTCGTCGCTCCAGCCCGCGACCATCGCCGCGGTCTCGGGATAACGGCCGAAGAACTTCTCGCGGACGTAGGCGCCGTCCTTGGACTTGAAGTCCTGGTATTCGCCGTCGACGCATTCCTCCATCAGTCGATGGAGCGCGCCCGTCTTGTCGTCGCGCAGCAGCTCGTCCCAGTTCGAGCCCCAGATGCACTTGACGACGTTCCAGCCCGCGCCGCGGAAGTCGGCTTCGAGCTCCTGGATGATCTTGCCGTTGCCGCGCACCGGCCCGTCGAGTCGCTGCAGGTTGCAATTGACGACGAACACCAAATTGTCGAGCTTTTCGCGGCCGGCGAGCGAGATCGCGCCCAGGGATTCCGGCTCGTCCATCTCGCCGTCGCCGCAGAACGCCCAGACCTTGCGCTTCGACGTGTCGGAAATGCCCCGGCTGCCGAGATATTTCAGGAAGCGCGCCTGGTAGATCGCCATCAACGGCCCAAGGCCCATCGAGACGGTGGGGAACTGCCAATAGTCGGGCATCAGCCACGGATGCGGGTAGCTTGGAAGGCCCTTGCCTTCCACTTCCTGGCGGAAGTTGGCGAGGCGCTCCTCGTCGAGCCGGCCTTCCATGAAGGAGCGGGCGTAGATGCCCGGCGCCGCATGGCCCTGGAAATAGATCAGGTCGCCGCCGTCGGGCGCGTCGGCGCCGCGCCAGAAATGGTTGAAGCCGACGTCGTAGAGCGTGGCGGCGGACTGGAAGGTGGCGATGTGGCCGCCGAGCTCGGACGATTCCTTGTTGGCGCGCACCACGATCGCCATCGCGTTCCAGCGCAGCACGGCGCGGATGCGCTGTTCCATGTCGAAGTCGCCGGGATAGGCCGGTTCCTCGTCGACATGGACGGAATTGACGTAGGCCGTGTTGCCGGCGAACGGCAGGCGGGCGCCCTTGCGGCGCGCGGCGGCGACGACCTCGCCGAGCACTTCGTCGACCCTGTCGGTGCCCTCGTACGCATCGAGGGAATCGAGGGCGTCGAGCCACTCGCGGGTCTCGGCCTCGCGGTCTTCGCCACGGGCCGATTCACTGTCCGCCATGTCGCCTCTCCCGTCGGCGGCCGCCCGCCGATTGTTGCGGTGCGGCATGATCGCGCGGCGTTTCCGTCGCGAGATCAGCCTATTTCCCGGTCCAAAGCAAACGCGCAAGTCGCGGCGCCGCCGGCCTGCCATGCGCGCGACGCCGGGCGAGGCGGTCGGCGCCGATCAATTCCCGTCGTGCGTGCCCACGAGCGTGTCGCCGGCCAGCCGCGTGAAGGGCACGTAGGGAATGATCGCGCCGGCGTAGATGTCGCTGCGCGCCACTTGCACGGATCCGTCGGCCTGCTTCGCGGTCGCGATCTTCAGGACGTGCTGCGCGCCCGGCGGGCCGACGGGGATGACCATGATGCCGTCGGGCTTGAGTTGCTTCAGGAGGTCGGGCGGCACGTGGTCGATGCCGCAGGTGACGATGATCTTGTCGAACGGCGCCTCTTCGGGCCAGCCGTAATAGCCGTCGCCGTTGCGCGTCGAGATCGCCTTCAGCTCCGAATAGCCGCGCGCGATCAGCCGGTCGTAGACGCCGCGCGTGCGCTCGAAGAGCGGCTTGATGATCTCGATCGTGTGGATGCGGTCGGTCAGGTGCGACAGATAGGCGGACTGGTAGCCAGAGCCGGTGCCGATCTCGAGCACCTTCTCGCCGGGCTTCACGTCGATGACGCTCGTCATGCGTCCCACCGTGTGAGGGCCCGTGATCGTCACGCCGAAGCCGATGTCGAGGTAATGCCAGACATAGGCCCGCGACAGGTTGGACTTGCCGACGAATTCTTCGCGCGGCGTGAAGAGAAAGGCGCGGATGTCCTTGCCGTCCCACAGGTCGTGGCGGGCGACCATCGCCTTGTAGCGGTCCCAGCGCTGGCCGAGGAAACCGCGGTCCTCGCCGCGGTTCGTCGCCATCCAATCGACGAAGGCGGCCTTGGAATCGACGGGCGGCCTGAGATCGGGCGAAAACGGCGTCATCGCGCCGGCGCGCGCGGCGGCGGGCGCGAATGTCGCCGCGGCGGCCGCGGTTGCGAGGAAGTCGCGACGGTGCATGACGTCACTCCGGTCTCAGGACTTCGCGGCTTCCCGCGTCCTTGCGTTGGCGACCGCCGTCGCCAGCGCGATGGCGAGGCAGAACGTCGCCGACATCGAACGGAACGCGGCGAAATCGCTCTCCGCCACCTCGAACCACGTCTTGGCGAACGGCGCCAGCGGACTCATCGCCGTATCGGTGACGGCCACGACCGGCACGCCGCGCGCGTTCGCCTCGCGCGCGATCTCGACCGTGAACGGCGTATAGGGCGAAAAGGAGATGGCGATGATCGCGTCGCCGGGCCCCGCCTTCGCCGCCTGTTCGGGGCCGAGGCTGCCGACGTTGTCGACGAGCGCCGCGTCGACGTCGAGCTTGGCGAAGGCATAGGCGAGATAATGCGCCACCGCGAAGGCGCGACGCTGCCCCACGATGTAGATCCGCCGCGCGGCGGCCAGCGTTTCCACCGCGGCCCCGAGCGACCGCGGATCGATCGTGCGGCGCAGTTGGTCGAGCGAGGCGGCGGCGGAATCGACGAAGCCGGCGAGCAGGTGCGCCGCGTCGGCGGGGTCGCGCGCGCGCTTGCGCAGCACGTCGAGGCGCTGGCGATAGTCCGGCCAGCCCTCGCGCAGCCGGGCGCGGAACACGTTCTGCAGCTCGCTGAAGCCGGAATAGCCGAGCGCTTGGGCGAAACGCACCAGCGTCGAGGGCTGCACTTCGGCCCGCCCCGCGATCTGCGAGGCGGTGCCGAACGCCATCTCGTCGGGATTTTCCAGCGCGAAGGCCGCGACCTGCTGAAGGCGACGCGGCAGCGCGTCGCGCGTCGCCGCCAGCCGCGCCCGCAGCGCCGCCAAGTCGGGCGGGCCCGAATTTCCGGGCGACGCGCTCATTCTTTTCCTCCCTGCGGCTCCTCGGCTCTTGACGGCCGCGCCGCCATCTTGAAATGAACGTTCCGTCGGCGTCAATCGGCGGCCGAGCCGTTCCAAAATCGAGGAGGTCGCATGGCCACGATCAATGTCGGCCTGATCGGCACCGGATACATGGGCAAGGCCCATGCGTTGGCCTGGCGCAACGTCGGGGCGGTGTTCGGCGCGAGGCCCGACGTGCGGATGCACACGCTGTGCGACGCAACGCCCGAGCTCGCCGCGGCCAAGGCGGCCGAATTCGGCTTCACGAGGGCGACCGCCGATTGGCGGGCGATGGTCGCCGATCCGGAAATCGACGCGGTGTCGGTGACGACGCCCAACGCCCTGCATGCCGAGATGGCGATCGCCGCGCTCAAGGCCGGCAAGCACCTGTGGTGCGAAAAGCCGATGGCCCCGACGCTCGCCGAGAGCGAGGCGATGGCGGCGGCCGCCCGTGCATCCGGCCGCGTCGCGATCCTCGGCTACAATTACGTGCAGAATCCCCTGATCGCGCAGGCTCGCGCGCTGATCGAAGCCGGCGCGATCGGCGACGTCAACCATTTCCGGGTCGAGATGGACGAGGATTACCTCGCCGACCCGGACGCTCCCCATTCTTGGCGCTCCGAACGCAAGTCCGGCTATGGCGCGCTCGACGACTTTTGCGTCCATCCCCTGAGTCTGGTCGCCCATCTGCTGGGCCCGACGAAGGAAGTGTTCGGCGAAATGGCCAAACCCTATGCCGACCGTCCTGCCGGCGCGGGTCGTCGCGCGGTCGAGACGCACGACATCGTGACAGCGCTGTTGCGGCTCGAAAGCGGCGTCTGCGGCACGATCATGGCCGATCGCTGCGCGTGGGGCCGCAAGGGCCGCATCTTCGTGCAGGTCTACGGCTCGAAAGGCATGATCGCGTTCGACCAAGAGCGGTTCAACGAGTTGCAACTCTATGTCGCCGACGGTCCGGAGGAGACGCGCGGCTTCCGCACCATTCTCTCAGGTCCCGCCCATCCGCCCTACGGGCGCTTCATCGCCGCGCCCGGTCACCAGATCGGCTTCAACGACCTGAAGACGATCGAATGCCGCGCCTTCCTCGACCGGATCGAAGGCCGCGCGTCGACTGCGGTCGATTTCGAGGCGGGCTTGGCCATCGAACGCACGATCCACGCGATCGCGCGCGCGTTCGACGACGGACGCTGGACCGCGGTCGCGTCCCTCAGCTCGTGAAGTCGCAGCGACGCCACAGGACGGCGTCGGCCGCCTCGCCCCAGCGGATCGTGTCGGGATCGACGAGGCGCAACGTCACCGACGCGCCCCCGCCGGGCTCGCCCGCGGGCGGCGTGAACGTGAACCAGTGGCGGAAATAGTCGCCGGCGACCGTGGCGCCCTTTACGGTGACGATCTTGGGGCCGTCGATCTTCACGTGGTCGCCCTTCGGCGAACACCAATCGCCGTCGATCTTGTCGGCGAAGGCGGGCGTGGCCCCCAGCAGCGCCGCTGCCGCCGCGGCGGCAGCAGTCATGGCGCGCAATCCCATCGTTCCCTCCGGGCCATTTGCGAAGAAACGATCAAACGCCCGCCGGCCCGTCCGCGCAAATGAATTCCGCGTCAGGGTCTGAGCGCGAACGGCTCGCCTTCGAGGCATTCCTCGCCCCGTCCTATGGCGTGGATGGCGCGGATCATCGCGCCTTTCCGGCCGAGTGCAGAATCGGCGAGCGCCACGACGCGCGGATTGGGCGTGGCGGTGGGCGACGCCCGGCGCAGTTCCGCGGCGATTTCGGCGGGGTCGCGCAGGGGCGCCAGCGCGCACGCCGCCACATAGGCGGCCGCCGTCGAACGGCTGACGCCGGCGAAGCAATGGACGAGCAGCGGCGCCTCGCGGTCCCAGTCGCGCGCGAACGCGATCAGCGCTTCGACATGGAGGGCCGAGGGCGGCACCAGGCCCGGCTGCGGCTCGGCGATGTCGTTGAAATGCAGGTGCAGGTGGCGGTCGGCGGCGATCGAGGCCGGCCGCGTCACCGGCGTTCCCGAATTGATGAGCGTCACTAGGGCGCGCGCGCCGGTTCGGGCGGCGACTTCGGGCACGCGCGACAGCGCGCAAACGTGGATCTCGGGCATGGGAATCGTCCTGCGGTCCGGCGGCGGCTTGCCCGCCCGACGCGACGGTCGTTTGACGCCGGGCGGCGTCGCGGTCAATCGCCCGCGAGCGAGGCGAAGGCTTCGAGAAACGCCGCCTCGGCCTCCGGCGCGGGCATTTCGCGCAGCCAACGGTCGGGCCGCTTCTCGCGCGGACCCGGCGCCCCGAACAACTCGGTGGCTTCGCGGGTCGTGAACCCGGCGAACGCGGTCGCCTCGTGGAACGCCGCGCGGCGGTCGGACGCCTTGATGCGTCGCGCCAGCGCGGGCGGGGTCGTCGCCGACAGGCCGAACCGCAGGTGGATCGCGCGCTGCAAACCGGCTTCGACCTCGCGATAGGCGCCGGCCAGCGTGGCCTTGAAGGGCGAGATCATGTCGCCGATCACGTATTCGGGCGCGTCGTGCAGCAGCGCCGCCATGCGTTCGGCCGGCGTGGCCGGCGGACCTTCGCCCTCGAACAATTCGAGCGCCAGCAGCGAATGCTGCGCCACCGAGAAGGCGTGTGCGCCACGCGTCTGGCCGTTCCAGCGCGCGACGCGCGCCAAACCGTGCGCGACGTCTTCGATCTCGACGTCGAGGGGCGAAGGATCGAGCAGGTCGAGCCGTCGGCCCGACAGCATGCGTTGCCAAGCGCGCGGGGCGGGCTCGGGCGCCGGCTTGATGCGCTTCACGGCCGCGACCCGAGACGCGCGCAGGCCTCGCAGACGTGACAATCGGCGAGGTGGTCGTTGACGATGCCGACCGCCTGCATGAAGGCGTAGACGATGGTGGGGCCGACGAAATTGAACCCCTCCGCGCGCAGGTCCTTCGAGACGCGCTCCGACAACGGCGTGGCGGCGGGCACCGCCTTCATGTCGCGGGGACGGTTCTGCAGCGCCGCGCCGTCGACGTATTTCCAGAGATAGTTCGCGAAGCCTTCGCGCTCCTCGATCTTCATCCACGCGCGGGCCGATTGCGTCGCCGCTTCGATCTTGGCGCGGTTGCGCACGATGCCCGCGTCTTCCATGAGGCGGGCGCGCTTGGCGTCGGTGTAACGCGCGATCTCGCCCGGATCGAAGCCGTCGAAGGCGGCCCGGAACGCCTCGCGCTTGCGCAGGATGGTGATCCACGACAGGCCGGCTTGGAATCCGTCGAGGATCAATTTCTCGAACAGCGCGCGGCCGTCGCGTTCGGGCCGGCCCCATTCTCCGTCGTGATAGGCGAGGTAGAGCGGGTCGGTCCCCGGCCACGGACAGCGCGACAGACCATCGGCGTGGGCCAGCGCGCGCGTCTCGCGCGGAGGCATCGGGCGCGGTGTTTTGGGGCGCGGCGTCTTCGGCGGCGTTCGGGGCGTGCGGACCATGCCGCTTTGTAGCGGCGGCCGACGAATTGGGCGAGGGGCGGCCGACGCGCATTGTCGCCCGCCCGCGCGCGTCCTATAGATCGCAAACATGTCAGCGGAGCCTCGCGTGCCCGATGCCGCCAAGCCGCCGAAGGTCGGCCTGTTCGTCACTTGCCTCGTCGACCTGTTCCGGCCCTCCGTCGGGTTCGCCGCGGTGCGGTTGATCGAGGAATCGGGTTGCGAGGTCGTGGTGCCTAGGCAGACCTGCTGCGGCCAGCCGGCCTACAATTCGGGCGACCGCAAGGACGCCAAGGCGATCGCGCGGGCGACCATCGAAGCCTTCGCGGGCTGCGACCACGTCGTCGCGCCGTCGGGCTCCTGCGCGGGGACGCTGCGGGCGCATTATCCTGAATTGTTCGCCGACGAGCCCGACTTTCTCCCCAAGGCGCGGGCCTTCGCGGCGCGCTGCCATGAATTGACGAGCTTCCTCGTCGACGTGCGCGGCATGGAGCGCGTGGCGGCCGAAGGCGTCGGCGCGGTCGCCTATCACGATTCCTGTTCGGGCCTGCGCGAACTCGGCGTGCGCGCCCAGCCGCGCAAGCTGCTGGCGGCGATGCAGGGCACGACCTTGGTCGAGCTCGCCGATCCCGACGCCTGCTGCGGGTTTGGCGGCACGTTCGCGGTGAAATACCCCGAGATCTCCGACGCCATCGTCGGCCGCAAGGCCGACGACGTAGCGGCGACCGGCGCGCCGCTGTTGCTGGCCGGCGACCTCGGCTGCCTGATGAACATGGCCGGCAAGCTGCAACGGCAAGGCAAGCCGGTCGTCGCCCGCCACGTCGCCGAAGTGCTCGCCGGCATGACGGAGACCCCGCCCATCGGCGCGCCGTCGCCCCAGACGTCTCCCCACGAGGCGCCGTCGGAAGCCAAGCCGTGACGGCCGTCCCGACTTCGCCCGCCTTCAAGGCCAACGCGTCGGCGGCGCTGCGCGATCCCGACCTGCAGAAGGCGCTGCGGTTCGTGCGCGGCAATTTCATCGGCAAGCGGGCGTCGGCGGTGGCGCGCCTGCCGGAATTCGACGCGCTGCGGGATTCCGCGCGCGCCATCAAGGACCATGCGCTGGCCCATCTCGACCTCTATCTGGCGCAATGGGAAGCCAAGGTCGTCGCTTCGGGCGGGACCGTGCATTGGGCGCGCGACGCCGACGAGGCGCGCCGCGCCGTGCTCGACATCTGCAAGGCGGCCGGCGCGAAGACGGTCACCAAGGGCAAGTCGATGATCGCCGAGGAGATCGGCCTCAACGACGCCCTGGAGGCCGCCGGCATGACGCCGGTGGAGACCGACCTCGGCGAATATGTCGTGCAGGTGCGCGGCGAAGCGCCCTCGCACATCATCGCGCCGGCGGTCCACCTGACCAAGGAGCAGGTCGCGGCCGACTTCCGCCGCGTCCATGCCGGCCTTCCGGCCGACCGCGACCTCGGCGACGCCGCCAAGATCCTCGGCGAGGCGCGCACGATCCTGCGCGGGAAGTTCCTCGCCGCCGACGTCGGCATCACGGGCGCGAACTTCCTCGTCGCGGAGACCGGCACGTCGATCATCGTCACCAACGAGGGCAACGGCGACCTCACGCAGACGCTGCCCGACGTGCATGTCGTGCTGGCGTCGATCGAGAAGATCGTGCCGACGCTGGAGGACGCCGCCCAGATCCTGCGCGTGCTGGCGCGTTCGGCGACCGGGCAGGACATGTCGGTCTACACGACCCTGTCGACCGGCCCGCGCCGGTCCGGCGACCCGGACGGGCCCAAGGCCTATCACGTCGTGGTGCTGGACAACGGCCGCTCGGCGATGCTCGGCTCGAAGTTCCAGGACATGTTGCGCTGCATCCGCTGCGGCGCCTGCATGAACCATTGCCCGGTCTATCACGCGGTCGGCGGCCACGCTTACGGCTGGGTCTATCCCGGTCCGATGGGCGCGGTGCTGACGCCTGCGCTGATCGGAATCGACAAGGGCGGCCATCTGCCCAACGCCTCGACCTTCTGCGGGCGTTGCCAGGACGTGTGCCCGATGCGCATCCCGCTGCCCGACATGATGCGCCATTGGCGCGAGCGCGAGTTCGAGCGCCGGCTGTCGCCCAAGACGGTGCGCGGCGGCCTCGCGCTGTGGGCGTTCTTCGCGCGCCGACCCGCCCTCTACGCGCGCGCGACCGACCTCGCGATGCGCGCGCTGGCGTTCGCCGGCCGGCGCAAGGGGCGGTTTTCGTCGCTCCCGCTCGCCGGCGGCTGGACGGCGACGCGCGACTTTCCCGCGCCGCAGGGCGCGACCTTCCAGGCGCGGTGGAGAAAAGACCATGGTTGAGCGCGGCTGGGCGGGCGCCCGATGAGCGCGCGCGACGACGTTTTCGCCTCGATCCGCGCCGGGCTGGGCGTGCGCGGAGACGAGGCGCCGCGCCGAGCGGCGGTCGAAGCGCGGCTGCGCGACGCGCCGCGCGGGGTCGTTCCGGCGCGCGGGGAACTCGACCTCGACGGCCGCGTCGCGCTGTTCAAGGCGGAGGCCGAGCGCGTCGCCGCCACGGTCGTCGAGATCGCGGACGCGCGCGACCTGCCGGCCGAACTCGCGCGCTACCTGCGCGACAACAACCTGCCGGCGACGGTCCGCTTCGGCGCCGATCCCTTTTTCGACGGCCTGCCGTTCGGCGATACCGCGCTCGAAGTCTCCCGCGGGCCCAGCGAGGGTGCCGACGCCGTGGGGCTGAGCCGCGCGGCGGGCGCGGTGGCCGAGACCGGCACGCTGGCCCTCTTGTCCGGCGCCGACAATCCGACGACGCTGAACTTCCTGCCCGAGACGCACGTGGTGGCGGTCGCGCGCGGCGACGTGGCGGGCGATTACGAGACGCTGATCGCCCGCGTGCGCGCGCAATTCGGGCGGGGCGATATGCCGCGCACGTTGAACTTCGTCACCGGGCCGTCGCGCTCGGCCGACATCGAGCAGACGCTGGTGCAGGGCGCGCACGGGCCCAAGCGGCTGCATGTCGTGATCGTCGGGGCGTCCGCTTGAGCGGCCGGCTCGCGGGCAGGACGGCGCTGGTCACCGGCGGGTCGCGCGGCATCGGCGCCGCGGTCGCGTGCGCCTTCGCGCGCGAGGGCGCGCGGGTGGCGGTCGGCCATTGGCGCGACGCCGACAAGGCCGACGCCGTGGTGGCGGCGATCGCGGCGGCCGGCGGCCCGCCGACGATCGCGGTCGAGGCGGACGTCGGCAGTCCGGCCGAGATCGAGGCGATGTTCGGGCGGACCTTGGCGGCCTTCGGCCGGCTCGACGTTCTCGTCAACAACGCCGGTTTCCAGCTGCCCACGCCGGGCGATTCGTTCGACGAGGCGACGTTCCGCCGCGTGCTCGATGTCGACCTCGTCGGCGCGGCGTTCTGCGCGCGCGCCGCGATCGCGCATTTCCTGTCGCGGCCGGGCGGCGGGGCCGTCGTCAACACGACGAGCGTGCACGAACTGGTGCCCAAGCCCGGCTATGCCGCCTATTCGGTCGCCAAGGGCGGGCTGGGCGCCTTGACGCGCACGCTGGCGCTCGAATTCGCCGACCGCGGCATACGCGTCAATTCGGTCGGTCCCGGCGCCGTCGTCACCGACATGAACGCCGCCTGGACGGGCGATCCGGCCGCGCGCGCGGCCGTCGAGGCGCACATCCCGATGGGGCGCGCGGCGGAGGCGGACGAAATCGCGCCGGCCTTCGTCTTCCTCGCCTCCGACGAGGCGCGCTTCGTCACCGGGCAGACGCTCTACGTCTGCGGAGGACTGACGCTCTACGGCGACTTCAAGCGGAACTGGGCGTCGTGAAGGGCGCGAACCCGCTCTTCGCCCGCATGGGCGTCAGCGTGTTCGAGGAGATGTCCGCGCTCGCGCGCGCCAAGGGCGCGATCAACCTCGGCCAGGGCTTTCCCGACGATCCGGGCCCCGCCGACGTGCGCGCCAAGGCGGCGGAGGCCGTCGTGTCCGGTTGGAACCAATATCCGCCGATGCGCGGCCTGCCCGAATTGCGCGCGACGGTGGCCGCGCATTACGCGCGCCACCAGGGGCTGACGGTCGATCCCGAGCGCGGCGTCCTCGTCACCAGCGGCGCGACCGAAGCGTTGGCGGCCGCCATCGCCGCGCTGGTCGAACCGGGCGACGAGGTCGTGCTGTTCCAGCCCTGTTACGACGCGTACCTGCCGCTGGTCGTCCGCGCCGGCGGCGTGCCGCGCTTCGTGCGCCTCGCCCCGCCCGACTGGGATTTCGACGACGACGCGCTCGCCCGCGCCTTCTCGTCGCGCACCAAGCTCGTCGTCTTCAACGATCCGCTGAACCCCGCCGCGGTCGCCTATCCGCGGGCTTCGCTGGAGCGGCTCGCGCGCGCCTGCGTCGTCCACGACGCCTACGCCCTGTGCGACGAAGTGTGGGAGCACGTGCTGTTCGACGGCCGCCGCCACGAAAGCCTGCTGTCGATGCCCGGCATGGCCGAGCGCGCGATCAAGGTAGGCTCGGCCGGCAAGATCTTCTCGCTCACCGGCTGGAAGGTCGGCTTCGTCGTCGCCGCGCCCGCGCTCGTCGACGCGATCGCGCGCGCGCATCAATTCATCGTGTTCACGACGCCGCCCAACTTGCAGTCGGCGGTCGCCTACGGGTTGGGCAAGGACGACGCGCATTTCGCAGCGATGCGCGCGGGCTTCCAGCGCAGCCGCGACCGCTTCGTCGCGGGCCTCGCCTCGCTCGGCTGGCCGGCGCTGCCCTGCGCGGGCACGTATTTCGTCAACGTCGACGTCTCCGGTTCGGGCCTGGACGACGCGACGTTTTGCCGGCGCATGGTCGAGGATGCGGGCGTCGCCGCGATCCCGGTGTCGGCGTTCTATGCGCAAGAGCCGGTGACGGACGTCGTGCGCTTCTGCTTCGCCAAGACCGACGCGACGCTCGACGCGGGCCTGGAGCGACTGGCGAAATGGCGGCCGTGAGGACGCCGGATCAGCGGGTCTCCGTCAGCGCGTCCCAGCCCCAATCGAGCAGCGGCCGCGCGTCGCGCGCGAAGGCGACCATGTCGGCGACGAGCGCGGGCTCTATCAGGCGCGCGTCCGCGACCGGACGCCGGCACGTGAAATGGCGCTTGCGCACGGCGGCCGCGGCGAGCGGGTCCGTCACGTCCGCGAATTCGGCCGGCGCGCGCTTCATGTCCTCGATGTCGTCGAGCGCCAGCCCGGCGCGTTCGAGCTTGCGCAGCGCGGCGGCGTAGGCCTTGGGCTCGCGCGCGGCCGCGCGGCGCAGTCGCGCGAGCGCGGGCGGATCGAGCGAATAAAAGCCGGCGGCGAAAAAGCAGCCGTCCGGCGAGACGTGCACGTAGACCAAGCCCGGATCGGATTTCGCACCCGAGCGCGTCAGCGCGGCGCCGGCGTTGGTCTTGTAGGGGCTCTTGTCCTTGGCGAAACGCGTGTCCCGGTGGATTCGGAACACCGAGGTCTTGCGGTTTCCCGTCACCGGCGGCCCGCCCCGCGCGAGAGCGGCGGCGACGTCCTCGACGAGGTCGCCGAGCGGTCGTTTGACCGTGTCTTCGTAGATCGCGCGATTGGCCTCGAACCAGTCGCGCGTCTGGTGGAAGCCGAGCGCCTTGAAGAATGGGAGCGCTTCTTTCCCGAAGCCGGCAAACGGCAATTCCGCCTCCTAGCCGCGCGCCAGCAGCGCCATCGCCTGTTCGTGCGTGCGCGGATCGCCCGAGGCCAGCACGTCGCCGCCGCCCGCCGCGTCGCCGCCGTCCCAGGTCGTGACGATGCCGCCCGCGCCTTCGATGACCGGGATCAGCGCCACGATGTCGTAGGGCTTCAGGCCCGCCTCGACGACGACGTCGACGAAGCCGCCCGCCAGCGCGGCATAGGCGTAGCAATCGCCGCCGAAGCGGGGGAGCCGCACCGCGCGCTCGACCCGCGCATAGGCGTCGCGCTTGGCTTCCGGGATCAAGAGCGGACTGGTCGTCATCAACGTCGCTTGGCCGAGGTCGGCGCAGGCGCGGCTGTGGAGGGGTCGCGCGACCGGCGCGCCCGACGGATCGAGACCGCGCCAATGGGCGGCGGCGCCGTCGCCCACGAAGCTCTCGCGCGTGAAGGGCTGGCGCATCATGCCGTAGACCGGCCGCCCGCGATGCTGGAGCCCGATCAGGACGCCCCAAGTGGGGAAGCCCGATATGAAGCTCTTGGTACCGTCGATCGGATCGAGCACCCAAACGTATTCCGCTTCCGGGTTCGTGGTCCCGAATTCCTCGCCGACGACCCCGTGGGCGGGAAAATGATCGCGGATCATGCCCCGCATCGCGACCTCCGCGCCGCGGTCGGCTTCCGTCACCGGGTCGAACGCGCCGCCATGCGACTTGTCATGCGCGTGGATAGCACTGCGGAAGAACGGCAAAATCGCCGCGCTGGCCGCGTCGGCTAGGCGTTCGACGAATTGGGCGAAGTCGACCGCGCTCATTAGAGGGTCCTAATCATACAAACTGGTGTTAATTCAGTATGTTGTATACATCTCGCTAAGACGTCCCATCGATTCGGTTCCGGGTGTGACATTTTTGCCCTTGCTCTTTGTGCGGCGCAATGACATATGTGTGCGGCGCGGCATGACCTGTCGCGTAATGCCCTCCTTGGGCGTTTCCTCCCTAGACTTGGGCCGCTTGTGGCAACACGAGCGGCTCTTTTTTTGCCTCGAATCGGCGACCGTGCCGACACGGGGGTCGGTGGAAGTCACTCGGCGGCGACGAGCGCCTCCCCGCCGCAATCCATCAGGGCGCGCAAGGCGCTCCAAATCGCGTCGAAATCAGCCGTAACGGCGGCGATCCTGCCATGGGGCGTCACCGTCGCCTCGTCCATGTAGAGCGCGCGATTGACCTCGACCTGGACGGCATGGACGCCGGCCGACGGCTCGCCATAGCGCTCGGTGATGTAGCCGCCGGCGTAGGGACGGTTTCGCGACGTTTCGCGGCCGCGCCCGCGCAGCGCCGCTTCCACCGCCCCGACCCAGACCGGCGCCGAACTCTGGCCGTAACGGTCGCCGATCACGAAATCGGGCCGCCGCCCGCCCTCGGGCGAGGCGCAGGAAATCGAGGGCATCGAATGGCAATCGACCAGCACGCAGAGGCCGAAGCGCCGCCGGGCGCGATCGACCAACCCGCGCAGGGTGGCATGAAACGGGCGATGCACGCCCTCGATGCGGGCCATGCCTTCGTCCACGCCCATCCGCTCGGAATAGATCTCCTGCGAATCGGCGACCACGCGGGGGATCGCGCCCAATCCGCTCGCCACCCGGAGCGACCGCGTGTTGGCGAACGACGGCAGGCGGCCGCGGAACATCCGCGGATCGAGCTCGTAGGGCTCGCGGTTTACGTCGAGCCAAGCGCGGGGAAAATTGGCCGTGAGGCACGTCGCCCCGGCGGCCTCCGCCCCCGCGATCAAGCGATCGACATAGGCGTCCTCGGATCGCCGGAGCGCGAGAGGATCGAGCCGGGCGGAACGGACGAAGCCGGGCGGATAATGCCGTCCCGAATGGGGCGAACAGACAACGAGGGGGGTGGCCGGTTCGCTCGGACCGGCGACTTCAAAGGCCGGCGTCACCGCATCGAACGCGTCGAGGATCATTCGCCTTCGCTTTCCGCCCTGCCGAACCGACATTATCGGCCGCCCGACGCGGCGCCAATCGCTTTCGACGCGCCCCGTCAAGTCCGCTAAAATATGACGCTTGACGTATATACAAAATTTCGCATATACACAGCTATGAACATGAACATACCGGCGATGACCGCCCAAGCCGACGCGGCTTGCGAGTTGCTCAAGGCCCTGTCGAACCGGCAGCGCCTGCTGATCCTGTGTCAGTTGGTCGACGGGGAGCGGTCCGTCGGCGACTTGGCCAAGCGCCTCGAAGCTCGGGATTCCAATATCTCGCAGCACCTCGCGCTGCTTCGCAAGGACGGCCTCGTCGCGGCGCGCCGCGACGGGCAGACGATCTATTACCGCATCGCCAGCGAGCCGGCGCGTTCCGTCCTCGAAACGCTCTGGACCGCCTATTGCAGCCCCGAGGGTTGCGTGGCGCCCGCGCTCGATCTCGAAGCGGCCGAACTCCCGAACCATTGACTCCGAAAGGCACGACGATGACCCACGGCCCGAAAAAGGCGGAATATGACGCGCGCGAAGTCGAGGCGTTGCTGCGCGCCGACGCGGTGACGCTGGTCGACGTCCGCGAGCCGCACGAGCACAAGAGCGCCAACATCCCCGGCGCCGCGCTGATGCCGCTGTCGCGTTTCGACGCGCGGCAATTGCCGGCCGAGCCCGGCAAGTTCGTGGTGCTCTATTGCCGATCGGGCGCGCGGTCGATGTCGGCGCTGTCGCGCTGCATGTCGGCCGGGGTGCCGGCCGCCCACCTGCGCGGCGGCATCGGCGCTTGGCATGCCGCCGGACTTCCGCTCGCCGTGGGCTGACCGCCCCGCAAAACCCGAAAGTCTCCCGATGACATTGCGCAACCTCGGCGCCACGGCGGCGCTCGTCCTCGCCTTGGCGCCGACCGGCGCCGCCCGCGCCTCCGACGTCCTCACGGTCGAGCCGGTCACGCTGGCCGACGAAAAGCCGGTCTTCGCGACGGTCGAATCCACCACGACCGTGGCCGCGCGCGCCCGCATCGGCGGCACCGTGATCGCGCTCGACGTGCGCGAAGGCGACGGCGTGACGGTCGGGCGGCCGATCGCGCGGATCGTCGACGACAAGCTCGCTCTCCAGCTCGACGCCGCCAACGCCGACGTCGCGGCGTTGGAAGCCTCGGTGGCCCAGGCGCGGACCGACCTGGCGCGCGTGACGAGCCTGAGCGACCGCGGCGTCGCCGCCAAGGCGCAGCTCGACGCGGCGACGACCGCGCTGCGGATCGCCGAAGGCAACCTCAAGTCGGCGCAGGCGCGGCGCGACGTGGTGATCCAGCAGGCCAAGGAGGGCGACGTGCTCGCCCCCACCACCGGCCGCGTGTTGACGACGCCGGTCACGGTGGGCGCGGTCGTGATGCCCGGCGAGCCGGTCGCCACCGTCGCGGAGGGCGACTACGTGCTGCGGCTCGAACTGCCCGAGCGGCACAGCCGTTTCCTCAAGGTCGGCGACCCCGTGCGCGTCGATCCCGCCGATCTCGCCAAGGGCGCCGACGCCACGGGCGTCGTGACGCTGGTCCATCCCCTGATCGCGGACGGCCGCCTGCGCGCCGACGCAAAGCTCAAGGGCCTCGGAGATTATTTCGTCGGCCAGCGCGTGCGCGTCTGGATCTCGGCGGGCGAACGAAGCGCGTTCGTCGTGCCAGCCGATTACATCCGCCCGCGCTTCGGGGTCGACGACGTCGAACTCAAGCGGCCAGACGGCTCGGTGGTCGAGACGCCGGTGCAGCGCGGCCGCGCGACGCCGCGGCCCGACGCCCCCGACGACGTGGAAATCCTGTCCGGCCTGCGCGCCGGCGACGAGCTGGTGAAGCCGTGAACCTTGGAATCTCCGGTCGCCTGACCAAGGCGACGATCAATTCGCCCATGACGCCGCTCCTCCTGCTGGCGGCGCTCGCCATCGGCCTGATCGCGCTGCTGACGATCCCTCGCGAGGAGGAGCCGCAGATCAGCGTGCCGGTGGTCGACGTCATCGTGCAGGCCGACGGCCTCAAGGCGCCCGACGGCGTCGAGCTCGTCACCAAGCCGCTCGAGGCGATCCTCAAGGGCATCGACGGCGTGGAACACGTCTACAGCCAGACGCAGGACGATCGCGTCATGGCGACCGCGCGCTTCTACGTCGGCACCACGGCCGACCAGGCGATCCTGCGCGTCAACGAGAAGATCCGCGCCAACCTCGGCCGCCTGCCGCAGGGCATTCCCGAGCCGCTCGTGGTCGGCCGCGGCATCAACGACGTCGCCATCGTCACGCTGACGCTGTCGCCGACACCCGCCGCCGCCGACCGCTGGAGCGGGAAGGACCTGTTCCTGCTCGCCGACCAGCTTCGCACCGAGATCGTCAAGGTGGCGAGCGTCGGCTTCACCTACATCCAGGGCGGCCAGAGCCCCGAGATCCGCATCGAGCCGGACCCGGGCCGCATGGCGCTCTACGGCGTCACGATGCAGCAGCTCGTGGGCAAGGTGCAGGGCGCCAACCGCTCGTTCCTCGCCGGGACCGTGCGCCGCGACGGCAAGACGATGGACCTCGTCGCCGGCCAGACGCTGTCGGGCGTGCCGGACGTCGGCCTGCTCCTGATCGGCACACGCGACGGCCGCCCCGTCTACGTCCGCGACGTGGCGACCGTGAAGGTCGGCTCGAACCAGGCCGACAAGCGCGTCTGGCAGTTCGACGTGAAGGGCGGCGCGACGACGCGCACGCCGGCCGTGACGCTGGCGATCGCCAAACGCGCCGGCGCCAACGCGGTCACCGTCGCCGACGACGTGCTGGCCGAAGTCGCGCGGCTGAAAGGGACGCTGATCCCCGCCGACGTGCGGGTCGAGGTGACGCGCGACTACGGCGCCTCGGCCAACGACAAGGCCAACGAGCTGCTGTTCCATCTCGGCCTCGCGACCGTCTCGATCGTCGTGCTGATCGCCTTCGCGATCGGCTGGCGGGAGGGGTTGGTCACGCTGATCGTCATTCCCACGACGATCCTGCTGACGCTGTTCGCCGCCAAGGCGATGGGCTACACGATCAACCGCGTCAGCCTGTTCGCGCTGATCTTCTCGATCGGCATCCTGGTCGACGACGCCATCGTCGTGGTCGAGAACATCGCGCGCCATTGGGCGATGGCCGACGGGCGAACGCGGCTCGACGCCGCGATCGCCGCCGTGGCCGAGGTCGGCAACCCGACCGTCGTGGCGACGTTGACCGTCGTCACCGCGCTGCTCCCGATGCTGTTCGTGTCCGGGTTGATGGGCCCCTACATGGCGCCGATCCCCGCAAACGCGTCGGCGGCGATGCTGTTCTCGTTCTTCGTGGCGATGACGATCGCGCCCTGGGCGATGATGCGCCTGCACCGCGAGGGCGCGCCGGGCGGCGGCCTCGGTCACGGCCATGGCGGAGAGGGCGCGCTCGGCCGCGCCTACCGCGCCGTCGCGGAGCCGCTGCTGCGCACGAAGCGGCGCGCCTGGACGTTCCTCGGCGTCGTCGGCGTGGCGACGGTCGCCGTCTGCACCCTGTTCTACTTCGAGGCGGTGACGGTGAAGCTGCTGCCCTTCGACGACAAGGACCAGCTTTCGGTGATGGTCGACCTGCCCGCCGGCGCGAGCCTCGAGGACACCGAGCGCGCGCTGTTCGCGATCGCCCGCGGCGTCGCCGGCACGCCCGAGATCCGGTCGATGCAGGCCTATGCCGGCACGGCGGCGCCGTTCGACTTCAACGGGTTGGTACGCCACTATTACCTGCGCGAGACGCCCGAACTCGGCCAGCTGGCGATCGAGCTCGCGACCAAGGGCGAACGCCGCAGGACCAGCCACGAGATCGCGCTCTCGATCCGCAAGGAGATCGCAGGGCTCGGCTTGTCGGCGGGCGCGCGCCTGAAGGTCGTCGAGGCGCCGCCGGGGCCGCCGGTACTCGCCACGTTGCTGGCGGAGATCTACGGGCCGGATTCCAGGACGCGCGCGGCGGTGGCGGACGAGGTCGAGAAGATCTTCCGTTCCGTGCCCTTCGTCGTGGACGTCGACAATTCCCTCGGCCACCGCAAGCCGCGGCTGCGCGCTTCGATCGACCAGGAATCGCTGGAGAGCTTCGGCGTCGAGCAGGCCGACGTCTACGACACGCTGCGGATGCTGGCCCAAGGCGTGCCCGTCGGCTATTCGCACCGCGGCGAGGGCCACGAACCGATCCCGGTCGTCGTGCGCATGCCGAAGTCGGGCCTGAGCTGGGATGCGCGCATGGCCTCGACGCCGGTGCCCGCCAACAGCCTGCCGGGCAGCCGCTCGGTGGTGGCGCTGGGCGACGTCGTGACCGTCGCGCAGGAACGCGGATCGCCGGGCGTCTACCGGCGCGACGGCCGCTTCGCCGACATGGTGACTGGCGAACTCGCGGGTCGGTTCGAGGCGCCCGTCTACGGGATGCTCGCGGTCGACGAGCTGATCGCCGCGCACGACTGGGGCGCGCTCCCCAAGCCGGAAATCCGCCTCAACGGCCAGCCCAAGGACGAATCGAAGCCGGTGGTCCTTTGGGACGGCGAATGGGAGATCACGTGGGTGACGTTCCGCGACATGGGCGCCGCGTTCGCGGTGGCGGTGCTGGGCATCTACGCGCTGGTGGTCGCGCAGTTCGGTTCGTTCAAGCTGCCGCTCGTGATCCTGACGCCGATCCCGCTGACGCTGATCGGCATCATGCTCGGGCATTGGCTGTTCGGCGCGCCCTTCACCGCGACCTCGATGATCGGCTTCATCGCGCTGGCGGGCATCATCGTGCGCAACTCGATCCTGCTGGTCGACTTCATCCGCAACGGCCGCGGCGACGGCGCGCCGCTGAAGGACGTGGTGATCGCCGCGGGCGCGGTGCGGTTCAAGCCGATCCTGCTGACCGCGCTGGCCGCGATGATCGGCGCCGCGACGATCCTGTCGGACCCGATCTTCCAGGGTCTCGCGATCTCGCTGCTGTTCGGCCTCGCGTCCTCGACGCTGCTGACCGTGCTGGTGATCCCGGCGATCTACGTCGTGCTGCGGACCTGACGCGGCCGCCCGCTCGCCGGCGTCAGCGACCGGGATACCAATAGTCGGCCTGCGTCTTCGTCCGGTCGACGATCACGAAATTGTTCGCGAACACGCGATAGGGCGCGCTCCATTCCCCGTCCGGCCAATGGACGCGGATCTCGGCGCGTTCCGACGTGCCCAGCCCGACGTGGACCCAGCCGAGATGGCCCGACGCGTGGCCGCCGCCGACCTGGATCTTGCGGACCATCGTGCGCGTGCCGACCTTGACGGCGACCGTCGCGCCCACCGCGTCGCGGTTCGGGTTCGGCTGCACGACGCGCATCTCGAGCCAGTTGCCCATTTCCAGCGGCTTGCCGCCGGGGTTCGCGGCGCCGAGGTTGCGGAACAGGGTGACGTTGGCCTCGCGGTTGACGACGAGGATGTCGAGCTTGCCGTCGAGGTTGAAGTCGTCGACCGCCGCGCCGCGGCCCTTGCGGTCGAGCGCGAGGCCGGCCTGCTCGCCCGCCTCGACGAACTTGCCGTCCCATTGGCCGAGCAGCAGGTCGTTGGGGTCGAAGGCGGCGAAGTCGCGCATCGCGTCGACGTTGCCCTTGGTGACGAACAGGTCGAGCAGCCCGTCGTCGTTGAAATCGGCGAACTCCGAATGCCAGCCGGTCGAGGGCTTCATGTCGCCCCCGGCGTACGGGATGTGGGCGGTCGCGCCGCGATCGGCCGCGACGTCGCGATAGACGGGCGCCGAGCCGAGCCGCCCCTCGGACGAATCGAGCTTCTGCAGCTTCATGTCGCCCATCGAGGTCAGCGCATATTCGGGATAGCCGGAGGCGTCGAACTCGCCCTCCGCGATGCCCATGCCGAAGATCGAGACGTGGCGCCAGCCTTCCGCGCGCGTGTAAAGGCGCGGCGGCTTGCCGGGATCGACGTGCCAGAGCTGCTCCTCGCCGCCGCGGTAATATTGCCGGTCGTTGGAGACGCGCAGCGCCGGCACGCCCGAGCGGTTCCAGTCGGTGAACAGCATCGAAAGCGCGCACCAGCCCGGCCGCAACGCCGTGCGCTTGGAATAGTCGGGCGCATCGCCGGAGCCGGGCCGGTAGAGCGAGTTGTCCTCGCAAGTGCCATAGGGGGAGCCGGGCGCCTGGCGGTCGACGTAATGGCCGAAGGCCAGCGTCGGGAACTTCTGCCCCCGCTCGAACGTGGCCGAGAAGGCCGTCACCCAGCCCGGGTCGCCGGCGAAGTTCCAGAGAGCGTTGGCGCGCGTGAAGGTGCAGCCGGGGCCGCCCTTGAGCAGGGTCACGCCGTGATTGCGAAGCACGACGAGATCCATGCGGCCGTCGCCGTCGATGTCGAGCGGATAGGCGCCGACGACTTCGGTCAACGGCTTGGCGCCGGGGCCGAGGTAATCCTTTTTCTCGACGAACTTCAGCGGACCGCCGTGCTTGGAGACGTTGACGAACAGCTTGCCGCCGTTCGTGCCGCCGGCGACGAAGACGCTCGGATAGCCGGACCCGTCGCAATCGAACGAGGCGACGCCGCCACCGACGAAATAGTCCCAGCCGCCGGCATAGACGCTGTGCAGCCCCGCCGCGTCGGCTTCCTCGTGGAACACGGGGATGTCGGCCTTCGAAACCGGCGGCGGGCCGTCGGCGGAAGCTTGCAAGGTCGGGGCGAACGCCGCCAGCGCGGCGAGGAGGAGGAGGACGCGCTTCATTTTTCGGGGATCTGCAAGGAGCGGAGATAGGCGATGACGTCCTGGCGGCCGTCTTCGGGCAGCGACAGGTAGGCGTCGCGCGCGAAGCGCGATTCCCCGCCGTGCGCCTTGATGATGGCGTCGAGCGTGCGGAAGTCGCCGCGGTGGCCGTAGGGCGCGGTGGAGCCGACGCCCCACAGGCGCGGCGTCAGGAAGGTGTCGCGCGCGACGAAGCGTTGCGCCATCAGCTCGTTGCCGAGCGAATTGACGAGCGGATCGACCATCACGTGCCGCTTCATGTCGCTGAACAGCGGGATCAGCCAATCGCCCTGAGCGTCGCGTTTCAGCGTCTTGGCGAACGGCTGCTTGGCGAGGTCGATGCGGATCGGTTCCTTCACGTCGGACAGGCGCAGCGTACCGGCGGTCTCGTAGGGCGAAGGATCGACGAACACCATCGACTTCAGCGGCAAGGTCTTCATGTGGCAGCTGGAGCAGCCGATCGCCTCGAAGGCCTTCGAGCCCGCTTTCGCCGCCGCCTCCCAATCCGCGGGCAGGTCGGCGCGTTCGATCGGCGGCGGCGTGGTCGCTTGCCAGGCGACCAAGGCCGATACGTCGCCCGGCGTCACGGCGTCGGGCACGCCCGAACCGTCGAAATCGTGCGAGCCGGTCCAGCGCACGCCGAAGCGCTCGCTCGCTTCCATGCCATGATGGACGTTGAGCGCGTTGATCGTGAACTGCCGGATCGAGCCGAACACGCCCTTGCGGCTGAACGGGCGCACGGTGAGGTCGGGGTCGACGCCCTCCACGCGCGACACGTCGAGCGCGCCGTCGGGATGGGCGACGACGGACCCGAAGCGGACGCCCTTGGTGACGAGATCGGCGGAAACGTCCTTGCCGGTCGCCCATGCCTTGGCGATCGCCGCGTCGCGTTCCGCCCGGAGGTCGGCCGTCATTTCGCGGCCGAGCAATTCGAGCAATCCATCGCCCAGCACCGGGGGCGTGTGGCGTTCGTTGGAGAAGCTCGGATCGATCGAATCGAATTCCGCGCTCTCGAAACCCTCGGAAACGAAGACGTTGGCGACGAAGTCGCCGGCGCCGCCCTGCACCGGCTCGTTGTGGCAGCTCGCGCAGGCCGACGAATCGGGACCGCTGGTGCGCGTGAAGGCCGGGTTGCGCCCGTGCTTGCGCAGGGTCGGCACGATCGCCTGCGTCGCCAGCGGACGGCCTGCGCCGTCGGCTTCCGTGAACTTCGCCTTGAAGAGCTGGCGGCCGCGCTCGATCAGCGCGGGAATGGCGGCTTCGCCCTTGGCGGCGACGGCGGCGAAATCGACATGCGACGAGAAGACCTTCTCGTCCCAGCTATGCGCGAGGGCCGCGCCCGATGCGGCCAAGACGCCGGCCGACAACGCGGCGGCGCACAGACGCGCCCGCAATCCGAAGCCCATGTCCCCTCCCGGTCCGCCTCTTACGGGCGTTTCGTCGCGTTCGGCCCCCGTTCGCGTCTTGACATCGGCGAGCGCGCCCAGCACTCTAACAAGGGTTGGCGGAAAGACGCCAGCCCTTTTTTGGAACGTAATAAATCCCGGCGACGCGGAGGTCCGCTGTCGTGGAGGAGGAGGGAACGCGATGAAAGTGAATACCTTGGGCAAGCTCGCGCTCGGCGCGTTGCTGCTCGGCGCCACCGCCATGCCGGCGATGGCCGCGGGCAAGAAGATCGCCGTCTCGTGGAAGACGTTTCAGGAAGAGCGCTGGAAGACCGACGAAGCCGCGATCAAGAAGGTCGTGACCGCCGCCGGCGACACGTTCATCTCGGCCGACGCGCAGGGCTCGGCCGCCAAGCAGGCCAACGACATCGACGCGCTGATCGCCCAGAAGCCCGACGTCATCATGATCGTGGCGCAGGATTCCGACGCGATCCTGCCCTCGATCAAGAAGATCAACGACGCCGGCATCAAGGCGATCGCCTATGACGTGCAGTTCGAGGACCCCAAGGCCCTCTACATCACGTTCGACAATATCGAGGTCGGTCGTATCATGGCCCGCGAGGCGCTGAAGGCCAAGCCGACGGGCAATTACGCCTTCATCAAGGGCGACAAGGGCGACCCGAACGCGACCTTCCTGTTCTCGGGCATGATGGAAATCCTCAAGCCCGCGCTCGATTCCGGCAAGATCAAGAACGTCTGCGAGACGTTCACGGACGGCTGGAAGCCCGACAACGCCCAGAAGAACATGGAACAGTGCCTCACCAAGGCCGGCAACAAGGTCGACGCGGTGCTGTCTGAAAACGACGGCATGGCGTCGGGCGTCGTGGCGGCGCTGAAGGCGCAAGGCATGGACGGCCAGGTGGCCGTGACCGGCCAGGACGGCGACCTCGCGGCGATCAACCGCGTCGCGCTCGGCACGCAGACCGTGTCGGTCTGGAAGGACAGCCGGGTTCTCGGCACCGAGGCCGCCAAGGCCGCGGTGGCGATGGCCAACGGAACGGCGCTCGACAAGCTGCCCGGCACCGTGCAGTTCAACAAGGGCAAGAAGGGCGTCATGATGACCGCCATCCTGCTCAAGCCGGATCCGATCACCAAGGCGAGCCTGAACGACGTGATCAGCGCGGGCTGGATCACCAAGGACAAGGCTTGCGCGGGCGTGAAGGCCGGCACGGTCG
>JAGWKJ010000160.1 GCA_028865375.1 Hyphomicrobiales bacterium
GGCGGCGACCCCGACGTTTTCGCTCGATCGCCGCAAGCCGATCGAGCCCGGCGCGGCCGAGACCGCAGCCAATCCGCGCGCGCGCTCGGCGCGGCTGCGCGCGGCGACCCGGACCGGCGCGCCGGCGCGGGAGGCGGGCCGATGAAGAAACTCCTCAACGCGGTGGCCGTCTGCGGGCTCGTCGCTTCGGCGGTCTACGTCTATTCGATCAAATACAACACGATCTTCTACGCCGAGCGGATCGCCAAGGCGAAGCAGGACGTCGCCGCCGAAGAAGACGCGATCTCGCGCCTCCGCACGCGCTGGGCGGAGCTCGCTCGTCCCGAGCGCGTGCAGGCCCTGGCCTCGCAGTTGCTGGGCGAAGGGCCGCTCGACCTGAAGCAGATCGTCAAGCCGCAGGACCTGCCCGCGCGCGCCGCGGCCGCCGACGCGATCGGCGCGCGCATCGAGGCGCTCGGCCTGACATTGCCGTCGACGACGCCCGGCGATTCCGCGCCCGGCGGCGCGACGCCGCAGAACCAGTGAGGGCGCAACGGCCGTGACGGACATCCTCGCCCGCTTCGCCGCCTTCGCCCGCCGCTCCGGTCTCGCGCGGATGCGGCCGGAACGGTCGACCGGCCGCGTCATGGCGGTTTCGGTCGCCTTCCTCGGCGTGTTCGCGCTGATCGACGCGCGGCTGCTGCAGCTCGGGCTGCGCAAGGAACCGCCGCCGACCTTCAAGTCCTCGATCGAGGACACGCTGGCCAAGCCCAGACCCGACATCCTCGACCGCGAGGGCAGGGTGCTGGCGACCGACGTGATGTCGTGGTCGATCTTCGCCGAGCCCAAGCGCCTCGTCGACAAGGACGAGGCGGTCGACCAGCTCGCCACCGCGCTGCCGGGCGTCGATTCCGCGGCGCTGCGCCGGAAGTTCGACGGCAAGAAGGGCTTCGTCTGGGTGGCGCGCAAGGTCACCGAGAAGGAACGCGCCGAAGTCTTCCACCTCGGCTTGCCCGGCATCGGCTTCGTGCGCGAGCCCAAGCGGGTCTATCCCAACGGGCCCATCGGCGCCCACGTGATCGGCGCGGTCAACACCGACAACGTCGGGATCGCCGGGCTCGAGGAATACATCGACCGCCAGGGCCTCGCCACGCTGCGCGACAGCGGCATCAAGATCCGGCAGGCGGACCTGAAGCCGCTCGTCACCTCGCTCGACCTGCGCGCGACCCAGGCCCTGCGCGACGAGCTCGAATGGGGCATGCGGACCTTCAGCCCGAAGGCCGCCGGCGGCGCCATCGTCGACGTGAACACCGGGGAAGTGCTGGCGATGGCCTCGCTGCCAGACTTCGATCCCAACGTGCCGGCCGACGCGCTGAAGAAGGACAACATCGACCGCATCGCGGTGGGCACCTACGAGATGGGCTCTACCTTCAAGGCGATGACGCTGGCGATGGGCCTCGAATCGGGCAAGTTCACCCTGCGCTCGATGGTCGACGCGCGCCACAGCCTGCGCTACGGGCGCTTCACGATCCACGACTTCGAGGCCCAGCACCGGATGCTGAGCTATCCGGAGGTCTTCACCTTCTCCTCCAACATCGGCGCCGCGCACATCGCGCTCGCCGCCGGCGTCGACGCCCACCAGGCGTTCCTGCGCAAGATGGGACAGCTGACCCGGCTTCGCACCGAGCTGCCCGAAAGCGCGTCGCCGATCGTGCCCAAGCACTGGAGCGACCTCAACACGATCACCATCGCCTTCGGGCAGGGCATCAACGTCACGCCGCTGCAGGCGCTGATGGCGGTCTGTTCGATCGTCAACGGCGGGCGGATCATGCCCCCGACGTTCCTCAAGGTCGCCGATCCCGCGACCCGGACCGGGACGCGCGTGATCTCCGAGGCGACCAGCGAGGACATGCGCTACCTGATGCGCATGAACGCGGTGAAGGGCTCTGCGCGCAAGGCGAACATCCCGGGCTATTTCGTCGGCGGCAAGACCGGCACCGCCGACAAGATCGTGCACGGCCATTACGACCACTCGAAGGTGTTCACGACCTTCATGGCCGCCGTGCCGGTCGACAAGCCGAAATACCTGTTCTTCGTGATGTACGACCAGCCGCAGGCGCTCAAGAAGGACGGCGGCTTCCATACGTCCGCGTACAATTCCGGGCGCGTCGCGGGGCGGCTGATCCGCCGCGTGCTGCCGCTGCTGGGCGAGCCGCCACTCGATGCGGCGCCGGCCGACCCGTTCCCGCGCATCGCGGCCTCCGGCTATCCGCTCGATCCGCTCGCGCTGGCGCTGACGAAATGACGCTGGCCGACCTCATCGACGCGCCGATGGCCGCCGAACTCGCCGCGCGGCCGGCCGGCGATCCGTGCGCGGATTCGAGGCTGGTGCGGCCGGGCGACGTGTTCTTCGCTCTGCCCGGCGCCAAGGACGACGGCCTGCGCCACGTCGCCGACGCCGCCGCCCGCGGCGCGGTCGCGGTCGTATCCTCGCGCGACCCCGGCGCGGCGGCCGGCGCCGCCGCCTGGATTCCGGTCGCCGATCCCCGCCGCGCGCTGGCGGTGGCCGCGCGCCGCGCGCACCCGCGCCAACCCGCCACGCTGGTTGCGATCACCGGCACCAGTGGCTAGACGTCGGTGGCCGCCTTCCTGCGCCAGATCTGGGAGCGGCTCGGCGTCTCGGCCGCCTCCATCGGCACCACGGGCATCGTTTCGCGTGCGTTCTCGCGCGAGGGTTCGCTGACGACGCCCGACCCGGTGGCGCTGCACCGAGACCTCGACGCGCTCGCGCGCGCCGGCGTGACGCACTCCGCGCTGGAAGCCTCCTCGCACGGGCTCGACCAGAAGCGGCTCGACGGCGCCGATTTCGCCGCCGGCGGCTTTACCAACCTGTCGCGCGACCATCTCGACTACCATCCCGACATGGAGAGCTATTTCGACGCCAAGATGCGGCTGTTCGAGGCGCTGCTGCCCAAGGGCGCGCCCGCCGTGTTCGACGTCGACGGCGCGTGGGGCCCGCGCGCGCTGGCGCGCGCGGCGGCGCGCGGGCTCGACGCGCGGGGCGTCGGCGCGCGCGGCGATTTCCTGCGGCTCGACGCCGTCGAGCCCGCCGGTTTCGCCCAACGCCTGCGGGTGACCGGTCCCGGCGGCGCGCGAGAGATCGCGTTGCCGCTGCTCGGCGCGTTCCAGGCGTCCAACGCGCTGGTGGCGGCGGGGCTCGCCATCGCGACGGGGACGCCCGCCGGCGAAGCGCTCGACGCGCTGGCGACGCTCGAAGGCGCGCCCGGCCGGCTGGAGCGCGTCGGCGACCGCGACGGCGCGCCGGTGTTCGTCGATTACGCGCACAAGCCCGACGCGCTCGAAAAGGCGATCCTCGCGCTGCGGCCCTTCGTGGCGGGGCGCCTCGCGGTCGTGTTCGGCTGCGGCGGCGACCGCGACGCCGGCAAGCGCCCGGCGATGGGCGAGATCGCGGCGCGGCTCGCCGACGAGGCCATCGTCACCGACGACAATCCGCGTTCGGAGGATCCGGCGGCGATCCGCGCGCAGATCCTCGCCGCCTCGCCAAAATTGCGCGAGATCGGCGACCGCGCCGAGGCGATCCGCGCCGCGGTGGCGGGCCTGCGTCCGGGCGACGCGCTGATCGTGGCCGGCAAGGGCCACGAGACCGGACAGAAGGTGGGCGCGACCGTTCATCCGTTCGACGACCGCGAGGTCGCGCGCGCCGCCATCGCGGGCGCCGCGCGATGAGCGCGCCGCTCTGGAAGGCCGGGGAGATCGCCGCCGCGGCGGGCGCGCGCGTCGTCGGCGGGCCGGCGCTCGACGCCGCCGGCATATCGATCGACACGCGCACGCTGTCGCCGGGCGACCTCTACGTCGCCATAGAGGGCGAGCGGCACGACGGCCACGACTTCGTCGCCGCGGCGTTCGGCGCCGGGGCGTCGGGCGCGCTCGTGTCCGCGATCCGCGCGGGCGGCCTCGCGGGCGGTCCGTTGCTGGTGGCGGACGATTCGCTCGAAGGCTTGCGCGGGCTCGCGCGGGCCGCGCGCGCTCGCTCGAATGCGCGCGTGGTCGCGGTGACGGGCTCGGTCGGCAAGACCAGCGTCAAGGAAATGCTGCGCACCGCGCTCGCGCCCCAAGGCGCGACGCACGCCTCGGCGGCCTCGCACAACAACCATTGGGGCGTGCCCCTCACGTTGGCGCGCCTGCCGCGCGAGGCCCGGTACGCCGTGCTCGAAATGGGCATGAACCACGCGCGCGAGATCGCGCCGCTCTCCGCGCTCGGTCGCCCCCGCGTCGCGGTGATCACCGCCATCGCGCCGGTGCACATCGGCAATCTCGGGTCGCTCGAGGCGATCGCCGACGCCAAGGCCGAGATCTTCGAGGGTGCCGAACGGGGCGCCACCGCGGTGATCGACGCCGACGCGCCGTTCGCGGACAAGCTCGCCGCTGCGGCGCGCGCGAACGGCCTGTCGCGGACGCTGACCTTCGGCGAGGCGGGCGCCGACGCGCGTCTCGTCTCGGTCGAGGCGCATGGAGACGGCTCGCGGGTCGAGGCCGACGTGCTGGGGCGGCGCGTCGCCTTCGCGCTCGGCGCGCCGGGCGGCCATATGGCCAAGAACGCGCTCGCCGTCCTGCTGGCGGTCCATGCGCTCGGCGCCGACATCGACCGGGCGGCGGCCGCGCTGGCGGGTTTCGCCGCGCCGGGCGGGCGCGGCGCGCGGCTGCGGCTGTCGGCGCCCGGCGGCGAGTTCACGCTCATCGACGAGAGCTACAACGCCAACCCGGCCTCCATGCGCGCGGCGCTCGCGCTGCTCGGCGGGACGTCGCCGGCGCGGGGCGGGCGGCGCGTCGCCATCGTCGGCGACATGCTGGAGCTCGGCGCCGACGCGGAGCGACTGCATGCCGAGCTTGCGCCGGCGCTCGACGCCGCGCGCGTCGACCTGCTGCTCACCGCGGGCCCCCTGTCGCGCGCGCTGCACGAAGCCGGTCGCGGCGGACGCGAGGCGCGCCACGCCGACGGCGCCGAAGGGCTCGCCGCGCTCGCGCTCGACGCCTTGCGCGGCGGCGACGTCGCGATGGCCAAGGGATCGAACGGAAGCCGCGTCCACGCGGTCGTCGCCGCGCTGAAGGCGCGCGCAAGCAAGTCCGGGGGAAACTGACCGATGCTCGCCTGGCTCGCCTTGCTGTCCGCCCACGTCAAGGGCGCCAACCTGTTCCGCTACCTCACGTTCCGCACGCTCGGCGCGGCCGGCACGGCGCTGTTCTTCGTCATGCTGTTCGGTCCGCGCATCATCTCCGCGCTGCGGCTCAAGCAGGGCAAGGGCCAGCCGATCCGCGCCGACGGTCCGCAATCGCACCTCGCAAAGCGCGGCACGCCGACGATGGGCGGCCTGATGATCCTGAGCGGGCTCGTCGTGTCGGCCGTCCTGTGGGCGAACCCGCTGAACCCCTACGTCTGGATCGTGCTGTTCGTGACGCTCGCGTTCGGCGGCATCGGCTTCTATGACGATTTCCTGAAGGTGAAGAAGCAGTCCCATCTCGGCTTCTCGGGCCGTGCGCGGCTGGGGCTCGAATGGCTGGTCGGCGCCATCGCCTGCTACGCCATGATGCGCGTGGCGCCGGGCGTGGCGACGCAATTGGCGCTGCCCTTCGTGCGGGGCTTCGTGTTCGACCTCGGTTGGTGGTTCGTCGTCCTCGGTCCGCTCGTGATCGTGGCGGCTGGCAACGCGGTCAACCTCACCGACGGGCTCGACGGGCTGGCCATCGTGCCGGTGATGATCGCGGGCGCGACGTTCGGGCTGATCGCCTATCTCGTCGGCAACTTCGCATT
>JAGWKJ010000161.1 GCA_028865375.1 Hyphomicrobiales bacterium
CCCGCGCGGCGTCGAGGGGGCGCTGGCTCGCCTCGAGCTCGCCGCCCGCCGCGACGGCGCGGCGATCGGCTTCGCCAACGACGTGCCCGACACGGTGGCGCGCGTCGCCGATTTCGCCAAGCGGCTCGCCGCCCGCGGCGTCGCGCTGGTGCCCGCCAGCGCCATCGCCGACAAGCTCGGCGCGCCCGGCACGGCGGCGCGGTGAGCCAAGCGCCCGCCGGCTACCGCCCCTGCGTGGGCGTCGCGCTGTTCGATGCGCGCGGCCTCGTCTTCCTCGGCCGGCGTCGCGACCGCCGCAACCGCGAACATTCCGCGCCCGGCCACGAATGGCAGATGCCGCAGGGCGGCGTCGATCCCGGCGAAGACCCGCGCGATGCCGCGCTGCGCGAATTGCGCGAGGAAACCAACGTCGCCGACGCGACCATCGTGGCCGAACATCCCGATTGGCTGACCTACGACCTGCCGCCCGACGTCGCCAAGGCGAGCTGGGGCGGCAAGTGGAAGGGCCAGGCGCAGCGTTGGTTCGCGCTCAGGCTGACCGGCGACGAGGCGCAGATCGACGTCGAACGACCCGACGGCGGCCGTCACAAGCCCGAGTTCGACGCCTGGCGCTGGGAGCGGCTCGCCGCCACGCCCGCGCTCGTCGTGCCGTTCAAGCGGCCGGTCTACCAGACGGTGGCCCGCGCGTTCGCGGGGATCGGGGCGGGGTAGAGGCGGACACCGCCGCCGTCGGCCCGAACCACCACCGTCTTTGCACCCGAACCTCCGCCGTCATTGCGAGCGCAGCGAAGCAATCCAGACTCTCGGCAAGGCCGCGCCGCCCGATCGGAGGGCGTCTGGATCGCGTCGTCGCTGACGTTCCTCGCAAAGACGACGGAGGACGCGGATCGCATACAGGCAAGCGCGGGCGCCAACCGTTCCCGGGCGGGAGACCGATCGTGCCGCACAACGAAATCCGCCGCGACGCAAAACCGTCGGCACGCGGGCCCCGCTCCCACCTCAGCTACACCCCGTCGTGCCGCCGCAAGTCTCGCATTTCAGGCAGGTGCCGTTGCGCACCATGGTGAAGTTGCCGCATTCGGGGCAGCTCTCGCCGACATAGCCTTTCATGCGCGCTTGGGCGCGCTTGTCCGACGCGCTTTGGACGGCCGGCGCCGCGAACGACAGGTCGAGCGCGGGATGGGCGGCGGCCTCATGGGCGGCCTCATGGGCTTCCTCCGGCCGGCCTTTCAGCGCGGTCGCGCCATGCACCATGCCGCCCATCGCCGAGGCGCCGCCGTGGCCCGACGCCGGCGTGGCGGCGTCGGCCTGGCCGCCGGGCAGCAGCATCAGCCGGTCGGTCTTGGAACGCACGAGGCCCTTGGAGATCTCGGCGGAGGGCTTTGGCGCGCCCTGTGCGCCGCCCTGGCCGAAACCGCCCTGTCCCTTGTCGCGATCGACGCCGCCGCCGAGCACGGTGGCGCCGATCTCGTCGGGCGACACGTGGGCGAGGTCGTTGCGGCCGAGGTAGCTGATCGCCAGTTCGCGGAACACGTAGTCGAGGATAGAGGTCGCGTTCTTGATCGCGTCGTTGCCCTGCACGAAGCCCGCCGGCTCGAAGCGCGTGAAGGTGAAGGCGTCGACGTATTCCTCGAGCGGCACTCCGTATTGCAGGCCGAGCGAGATCGCGATCGCGAAATTGTTCATCAGCGAGCGGAAGGCGGCGCCCTCCTTGTGCATGTCGATGAAGATCTCGCCGATCCGGCCGTCGTCGTATTCGCCGGTGCGCAGGTAGACCTTGTGGCCGCCCACCACCGCCTTCTGGGTGTAGCCCTTGCGGCGGTCGGGCATCCGCTCGCGTTCGCGCAGGCGCTCGATGCGTTCCACCACGCGCTCGACGATGCGCTCGGCCACCGCGGCCGCGCGCTGGGCGGCCGGCGCGCGGACGAGCTCGGCGGCGAGATCCTCGGCCTCCTCCTCGTCCTCGACCAGCTTGGCGTTGAGCGGCTGCGACAGCTTGGAGCCGTCGCGGTAGAGCGCGTTGGCCTTCAGCGCCAGCCGCCAGGAGAGCATGTAGGCCTCCTTGCAGTCCTCCACCGTGGCGACGTTGGGCATGTTGATGGTCTTGGAGATCGCGCCCGACACGAAGGGCTGCGAGGCCGCCATCATGCGGATGTGGCTTTCCACCGACAGGTGCCGCACGCCGTTGCGCCCGCACGGGTTGGCGCAATCGAACACCGCGTAATGCTCGCGCTTCAGGTGCGGCGCGCCCTCCAGCGTCATGGCCCCGCAGACGTGGACGTTGGCGGCCTCGACCTCGGCCTTCGAGAAGCCGAGGTGCGCCAGCAGGTCGAAGCCCGGCGCCTCGAACAGGGCGGGCGCGATGCCCAGCCCCTTATCGAGGAAGTCGGCGCCCAGCGTCCATTTGTTGAACGCGAAGCGGATGTCGAAGGCCGACGCCGCTGCCTTGCCGGCGGCGGCGACCTTGTCGGGCGTGAAGCCCTTGGCGGCCAGCCCGGCCGGGTTGATCGCCGGCGCTTGGTCGAGCGAGCCGTGGCCCACGGCATAGGCTTCGATCTCGGCGATCTCGCTCTCGCGATAGCCCAGCGCCCGCAGCGCCTCGGGCGCCGCGCGGTTGACGATCTTGAGATAGCCGCCGCCTGCCAACTTCTTGAACTTCACCAGCGCGAAGTCGGGCTCGATGCCGGTTGTGTCGCAATCCATCACGAGGCCGATCGTGCCGGTGGGCGCGACCACCGAGACCTGCGCGTTGCGATAGCCATGGACGCGGCCGAGATCGAGCGCGCGGTCCCAGGCGGCCTTGGCGGCCGGCGACAGGCCGGCCCAGGGCGCGCCGGCGGCCGCGAGCGCCGCATGGTCGAGCGGCACGGGAGCGATCGACAGGCCCTCGTAGCCGTCGGCCTCGCCGTGGGCGGCGCGGCGGTGGTTGGCGATCACGCGCAGCATGTGCGCGGCGTTCTTCGCGTGGCCGGGGAAGGCGCCGAGCTCCTGGGCCATCTCGGCCGAGGTCTCGTAGGCGACGCCCGTCATCACGGCGGAGATGGCGCCGCAGATCGCGCGGCCGGCGTCCGAATCATAGGGCACGCCCGCCGACATCAGCAGGCCGCCGACGTTGGCGAAGCCCAGGCCGAGCGTGCGGAACTCGTACGACAGCCGGGCGATCTCCCTGGAGGGAAACTGCGCCATCGCCACCGAGATCTCGAGCGTCGCCGTCCACAGCCGGCAGGCGTGTTCGAAGCCCGCCACGTCGAACGCCCTGGTCGCGGGATCGCGGAACGTCAGCAGGTTCAGCGAGGCGAGGTTGCAGGCCGTGTCGTCGAGGAACATGTATTCCGAGCACGGATTGCTGGCGCGGATCGGGCCCGACGCCGGGCAGGTATGCCAGTCGTTGATGGTGGTGTGGAATTGCAGGCCGGGATCGGCCGAGGCCCAGGCCGCCGCGCCGATGCGCTCCCAGAGGTCGCGCGCCTTCATGGTCTTGTGCGGCTTGCCGTCGAGCCGGCGACGCAGGGTCCAGTCGCCGTCCGCCTCGACCGCGCGCAGGAAGTCGTCCTCGATGCGCACAGAATTGTTGGAGTTCTGGCCGGAGACGGTGAGATAGGCCTCCGAATCCCAGTCGACGTCGTAGGTCTCGAAGTCGACCGTCGTCTCGCCCTGCCGGGCGAGCTGGATGACGCGGCGCACGTAGCTCTCGGGCACGCAATCGACGCGCGCGGCGCGGATCTCGCGCTTCAGCGCCGGATTCTTCTCCGGGTTGAAGCAATCGTCGCCCTCGCCCTGACAGTTCACGCAGGCCTTCATCACCGCTTGCAGGCGGCGCTTGACGACCTTGGAGCCGGCCACCAGCGCGGCGACCTTGCGCTCCTCCTTCGCCTTCCAGTCGACGAAGGCTTCGACGTCGGGATGGTCCGCGTCGACGATCACCATCTTGGCGGCGCGGCGCGTCGTGCCGCCCGACTTGATCGCGCCCGCCGCGCGGTCGCCGATCTTGAGGAAGCTCATAAGCCCCGACGAGCGCCCGCCGCCCGACAGCTTCTCGTTCTCGCCGCGCAAAGCGGAGAAATTGGTGCCCGTGCCCGATCCGTATTTGAACAGGCGCGCCTCGCGCACCCACAGGTCCATGATGCCGCCCTCGTTGACGAGATCGTCGGCGACCGACTGGATGAAACAGGCGTGCGGCTGCGGCCGCTCGTAGGCGGACTTCGACTTCACGAGCTTGCCGGTCTCGAAGTCGACGTAGGAATGGCCCTGGCCCGGGCCGTCGATGCCGTAAGCCCAGTGCAGGCCGGTGTTGAACCATTGCGGCGAGTTGGGCGCCGCGACCTGCGCCGCCAGCATGTGACGCATCTCGTCGAAATAGGCGCGCGCGTCGTCCTCGCGCTTGAAGACGCCCGAGCGCCAGCCCCAATAGGCCCACGCGCCGGCGAGCCGGTCGAACACCTGGGCGGCAGAACGCTCCGAGCCGGTGCGCTCGGCCTCGGGCAGCGCAGCGAGGGCGGCCTCGTCGGGAACCGACCGCCACAGGAAGGAGGGAACGCCCTCCTCTTCCACGCGCTTGAGCCGCGCGGGCACGCCGGCCTTGCGGAAATATTTCTGCGCCAGCACGTCGGCGGCGACTTGGCTCCAGCCGGCGGGCACGTCGATGCCGTCGAGCGCGAACACGACCGAGCCGTCGGGATTGCGAATCTCGCTCTTGGTCTGGCGGAACGCGATTCCCTCGTATGCGGATTGGCCGGCCTTGGTGTAGCGCCGCTCGATCTTCATGGTCCCGTCCCTCGCTCGGCGGCCTCGACCGCCCGGCCGCCTCGGCCGAAATTTTCCGTCGCCGACACGCGGCTTCGCCACGCAGGCCCCTGCGCGCCATTGACCCGTACTGCGTCACGAATATCGGTGCGGCCCGCGATCCTCACGCGCCCACGGCCCGCCCGACTCGATCAACCTAGGCCCGCTCGCGACCGCGCGTCAACATCTTGTTGCAGAATGATGGCGAGACCCCAAGATTTGGTAAAATTGTGGGGATTGCGGGTAAAAAGTCGAGATGGGCGGCCGCGGTGTCCTTGTCATGGCGGTTCGGCTCGGTATCGGCGTCTCGATTCGGATAGATCGCGCTTCACCACAGCCGCCGTTCGCCGCGACCCGCTGTCGCAGATATGCAATATTTTCGTTGCTGCGAGTGCGAAATGGGAGGTGGAACCGCCTTATCCAATCGGTAGATTCACAAAAGTTCGTTCCAAACTCGCCATATTTTCGCCAAAACGTGAAATCTCTTACCACTTCGTTAAAATAGGGACGATTGTGATACTCATTTTACGCATAGCTAGCACGCGCTTGGACGGCTACCTCAGGTCGACCTAGGGGACTAGATAGCTCACGAACGACGCGGACAGGGGTTCGCGCCGAGCCGAAGCAAGAACAAAGGAGTGTTCCATGTCCCCGATCCGCAACTTCGCCACCCGCCTCGCCACTTGGCGCCGGTATCGCGAATCCGTCCGCGAGCTGTCGCAGCTCAGCGACCGCGAACTGGCCGATCTCGGCATCGCCCGTAGCGACATCGAATTCATCGCCCGCGGCGCTGCCGCCTGACGTTCTTCCCCGAACGGCCCGCCGCGCACCTCCTCCCGCGCGGCCGGTCCTGAAGCCCGCCGGATCCTCCCCCGGCGGGCTTTTTTTTGCCTCGTTAGGTCGTGTCCGGGTCCGAGGTCCGGCTTGCCGGGGGCGAACCGCCCGCGACGCACGACTTCCAGCCGATGGGCCGGAGCGCATCACGGCCATTGCCGAGCGACTTGCGGTGCATGATTTTCCA
>JAGWKJ010000162.1 GCA_028865375.1 Hyphomicrobiales bacterium
CGGCCTGTCGGCGAACGGTTATTACGTGCAGACCGACGCCGCCATCAATCCCGGCAATTCGGGCGGGGCGATGGTCGATCTCGACGGCAGGCTGGTGGGCATCAATTCGGCGATCTATTCCAAGTCCGGCGGCAGCATGGGCATCGGCTTCGCGATCCCCGTCGATCTCGTGAAAGCGGTGGTCGATGCCGCCCGCGCGGGCAAGGCGGGCGTCGCGCGGCCGTGGCTCGGCGCCGGCGTGCAGGACGTGACGCCGCAGATCGCGGCCTCGCTGGGCGTCGACAGGCCGGCGGGCGCGCTGGTCGCCTCGGTGCGCCCCGGCGGGCCGGCCGCGCGCGCGGGACTGAAGCCGGGCGATCTCGTCACCGCGGTCGACGGTCGGCCGATCGACGACGGCGCGGCGCTCGGCTACGCGCTCGCCATCGGGCGGGTCGGGGCAACGGAGCGGCTCGACGTGCGCCGCGCCTCGGGGAACGCGACGCTGACCCTGCCGCTCGAACCCGCGCCCGAGACGCCGCCGCGCGACGCCACCGTGATTTCGGCGCCCTCGCCCTTCCAGGGCGCGACGGTGGAAAACCTTTCGCCTGCCGTGGCCGAAGACATGTCGGTCAACGTCCCCGACCGCGGCGTCGTGATTGCGTCGGTGGCGCCGGGTTCGGCGGCGGCGTCCGTGAACTTCCGGGTCGGCGACGTGATCGAGCGGGTCAACGGCGCGTCGATCGGCTCGGTCGCCGACCTCCTGCGAGCGGCGGGTTCCAGCCCGTCCTATTGGCGCTTGCGCCTGAAGCGGGGCGGGAACACGATCACCACCATCTTCGGCGGATGAGCGGCCGGGACGGCGGGCGCGATGCACGAGGAGCCCCATTGGCGCGATTGGCTGCGCGCGGCGCAAGCGGGCGACCGCGTGCTGTACGGCCGGCTGCTCGCGGAGTTGCTGCCGCCGCTGCGGCGGGCCGCGCGAGGCCGCTGGCCCGGGATCGGCGCGGCGGACGTCGAGGACATCGTGCAGGAGACGCTGCTGGCCTTGCACCGCTCCCTGCGTCTCTACGACGGCGACCGGCCGGTTGCGCCGTTCGTGATCGGCATCATGGGCTTTCGCGGGGCCGACGGGGTGCGCGCGAGGGCCAAGACGTTCGCGCGCGAGCAGGAAATCGACGGCGCCCCCGAAACCTCCGGCGACGCCGATCCGAATGATTACGGGGCGGCCGGCGTCGACGTCGCCAAGATGAAGGCCGCCTTGGCGACGCTGCCCGACGGGCAGCGCAGGGCGCTGGAGACCACGAAGCTCGGCGAAATGCCCTTGACTGAGGCGTCCGCCGTGACGGGCATGACGGTCGCCGCATTGAAGGTCGCGACCCACCGCGGCATCAAGTCGCTGCGACGGGCGATGACGGGAAAGAACGACGATGGACGCCGATGACCTGAGCGCCGACGGCTTGGTCCGCCGCCTCGCCGCCGACCTGCGGCCGGCCCCGGCGCGTCTCGCGCCGGGCCGTCGCCTGGCGATCTGGGTCGCGGTGGCGCTCGTCGCCGGCGCGGCGGTGATAGCGCTCGAAGGTCCGCGACCGGACCTCGCCGCGCGGCTGGCGCAACCGCGCTTCCTCGCCGAACAACTCGCGGCGGTCGCCGCCGCGCTGGGCGCGACCTATGCCGCCTTCTGCGCGGGGCGGCCCGACGAACCAGCGTGGCGGCTCTGGGCGGCGCTCGCGCCTTCCGCGCTCTGGTTGGCGCTGCTGGGCGCGCCGTGCATCGACATCGCGTTCCGTCTCGGAAGGTCCGGCCTCGAGTTTTCGGGAGACGTCGCTTGCCTGCCGGCGATCGCGGTCGCCGGCGCCGCGCCGGCCGCCTTCGCTTGGGCCGAGGTCGCGCGATCGTCGGAGTTCCGCCCGCGCTTCGTCGCGTTCGCCGCGACGCTCGGCGCCGCGGCCTGGGGCGCCGTCGTGTTGCGCGCGTTCCATGCCAAGGACGCGGCGCTCATGGTGCTGGTCTGGCAGGCCGGTTCGGTCGCGCTGCTCGCCGCGCTGGGCGCGGCGGCGGGCGCCCTCGCCGCGCGCGCGCGAAAGTTCGTGGCGCACGCGTAACCGCGGACGCGTCCACGACGAATGATCCTCGACGGCCCGCTTCCGGGCCGCCGATGGAGGCTTCCAATGAACCGCAGGACCCTCGGAACGGTCGCGCTCGGCGCGGCCGCGTTGATCGCCGGCGCCGCCAGCGCGGCGACGATGATGTCGCCCGCGCAAGTGCAGGCGGGCAACAAGGCGCGCATGATGGCCCAGCATCTCGAGAAGTGCTACGGCATCAACGCGATCGGCAAGAACGACTGCGCCGCCGGCGCGCATTCCTGCGCGGGCCAGGCGACCAAGGCGCGCGACGGCCAGTCCTTCGTGCTGATCCCCGCCGGCGACTGCGCCAAGATCGAAGGCGGCAAGACCACGGCTTCGTGACCGCGATGCGCGCGACCATCCCCCAGGCGCGCGCAGACCGCAGACCGGCGTCGGCGAAAGCCGGCGTCGGCCTGCGCTTTCCGCACCACCGCGCGTTCTTGGAAGTGAGGCCGGCGGCCGGCTGGCTCGAGTTCCACAGCGAGAACTACCTCGAAGGCGAGGCGCTGGAGACGCTCGAGGATCTCGCGCTCGACTACCCGGTTTCCATGCACGGCGTCGGGCTGTCGCTTGGCCGTCCCGACGGGATCGACGAGGCGCATCTGGCGCGCCTCGTCGCGCTGGAGCGCCGATTGAAGCCGTTCCTGTGTTCGGAACACTTGGCGTGGGGCGCGGTGGACCACGCGTTCCTAGCCGACCTGCTGCCGTTCCCGCTGACGCGCGAGACGCTGGCCGACGTCGCGCGCAACGTGGACCGCGCGCAACAGGCGTTCGGCCGCCGCTTGCTGGTCGAGAACCCGGCTACCTACGTGCAGTTCGAGATCTCCGAGCTTCCGGAGGCGGACTACCTCGGCGAGCTGGTCCGCCGGACCGGCTGCGGCCTGATCTGCGACGTCAACAACGTCTTCGTTTCGGCGACCAACCACGGAGGCGACGCGGAAGCCTATCTGCGCGCGCTGCCCGCCGACGCCATCGGCGAATATCACCTCGGCGGCCACGAAGTCGCCGACGACGGCGAAAGCCCGCTCCTGGTCGACACTCACGACCGGCCGGTCGCCGCGCCGGTCTGGGACCTCTACGACCTCGCGCTGCGGACCGTCGGCCCGCGCCCGACCCTGGTCGAGCGCGACGCCGCGATCCCGCCGCTCGAGGAATTGCTGGCCGAAGCCGTGCGCGCGCAGGTCCGCCTCGACGCCGTCTCGGCGGCCGGTCCGCATGTCCGCGTCGCTTGACCACGCGCGCGCGATGCGCGCCGCCTTGCTCGTCGATGGCGCGCCCGACTTGGCGGGCCTGCGCATAGCGGGCGCTCCCGCGCGCGCCGCGCGCCGGTTCGAGGTCTATCGCGAAAACGTGCGCCGCAACTTGGTGGGCGCGCTGGCGCTGTCGTTCCCCGCGGTCGGGCGGCTCGTCGGCGCCGATTTCTTCGACGCCGCGGCGACGGTCTTCCTGCGCGCGTCGCCGCCCGACGATCCGGACCTGTACCGCTTCGGCGTCGGGTTCGCCGCCTTTCTCGAGGGCTTTCCGCCCGCGGCGTCGCTGCCGTGGCTGGGCGACGTCGCGCGGGTCGAATGGGCGGTCGGCGCGTCGCTGCGCGCGCGACGCGCGCCGGCGTTGACGGCCCGCGGCCTCGCCGCGCTCGCCGCCGCGGCGGATGCGCGGCTCGTCGTCCATCCTTCGCTCGGGCTGGTCCGCCTCGCCCACGACGCGCATCGCGTCTGGTCGGCGACCATGATCGTCGACGAGGAGACGCGCGCGGCCGCGCTCGCGGCGCTTTCGCCGCGCGCGGGGCGCTTTCGCCTGGCCGTCGCGCGCGCGGACGACGGCGTCGCCATCATCGAGCTCGACGGGGCGGAGGACGCGTTCCTGGCGGCGCTGGTCGCCGGCGCGGATTTCGAAACCGCGCTGGAGCGCGCGCCCGGGCTCGACGCGACCGCGGCGATCGCCCGCTTCCTCGACGAGGCGCTGTTTGCGGAACCATCGGAAGGAAATCGGACATGACAGCCAACGCAGACGCGCGCCGCGGCGCGCTCGCCATTCCCATCGCCGCCTGCGACCGGGCGATCGCCGCGATGGAACTGATCCCCTTCTGGTTCCTCGCGCTCGTTTGCCGGATCGGGCTCGCGCAGGTGTTCTGGAGTTCCGCCCAGGCGCATCTGGCCAATTGGGACGCGACCTTGACCCTGTTCGCGGAGGAATATCGGGTGCCGCTGCTGCCGCCCGAGTTCGCCGCCAACCTCGCCGTTCTGGTCGAACAGGTCGCGCCGCCGCTGCTGGTGCTCGGGCTTGCGACGCGAATGACCGCGACGGGGCTGCTCGGCATGACGGCGGTGATCGAGGTATTCGTCTACCCGCAAGCGTGGCCGACCCACATCCAGTGGTTCGCGATGATCCTCGTGCTGCTGCGCGGCGGACCGGGGCTGGTCTCGCTGGACGCGGCGATCAGGCGCTTTTTCGCGCCGCGCCGCGCATGAAAAAAGGCCCGTCCACGCCGCCCCTTGGCGCGAACGGGCCTCGATTTCGCGGCGACCCTGTAGGTCCGCCGGATGCGTCCTTCAAGCGGCCTTGCGGGCGGCCGGCTTGGCGCGGGCGAGACGCCGGCGCAGCGAGGCCCACAACGCGCGGATTTCGCTGGCGGCGGCGCCGCCGGCGTTGATCTCGGTGGCGCCGAGGCCGTTGCGCGTGGCATCCTGGAAGTCGACGCGCGACAGCACGAGCGGCGTCACCAGACCGCCCATCGCCTCCAGCGCCTTGGCGCCGTCCTCGATGCGCGCGGATTGCTGCGCCGGCGGGCACTGGTTGAGCAGGAAGACGAATTCCTTCCGGTGCTCCTTGAGCGCCTTGCACACGGCCGCGCTGGCCCAGATGTCGAACGCGGTCGGCCGTGCGGGCACGACGCAGAGGTCGGACGCCTTGATCGCGTGGGCGACGGTCACGAGGTCGGCGCCGGGCGTGTCGACGATGGCGAGCGTGTAGCCCTTCTTGGCGAGCGCCTTCAGCGCGTCGCCGAGCTTGGCGCCGGTGGCGGCTTCGACGTGGACGTCGTCGGCGCCGCGCGTCTTGGCCCAGCCCATCAGCGACTTCTGCGGATCGGTGTCGACGACGGCGACCTTCTCGCCCGCTTCCATGGCGGCGACCGCCAGCGACGAGGCGATCGTGCTTTTTCCGGAGCCGCCCTTCTGTGTTACGAAAGCCAGTGTGCGCATCTCTTCTCGCCTTGGTTGGGGCCGGCGAATCGCCGCCGACGGCGGGTTTGCAGGGTTACGCACGCACGCTCGAATCAACGTGATTCGCGATGCTAAATGATTTGCGATTCCCCGCCTATGGCGAAAAAGCGACAGTCGCCCGACAATGACGTCCCAAGCGCCTCTCGCCGAACGATTGCGCCCGACCTCGCTCGACGAGGTCGTGGGCCAATCGCAATTGCTCGGGCCCGACGGTGCGCTGAGCCGGCTCGTCGCGTCGGGGACGACCGGATCGCTGATCCTGTGGGGACCGCCGGGCAGCGGCAAGACGACGGTCGGCCGCCTCGTCGCGCGGGCCACGGGCCGGCGCTTCGCCGCGGTTTCGGCCGTGTTCTCTGGCGTCGCCGACCTCAAGAAGATCTTCGAGGAGGCCCGCGCCAAGGCCGCGGGCGGCGAGCGCACGCTGCTG
>JAGWKJ010000163.1 GCA_028865375.1 Hyphomicrobiales bacterium
GTGCGGGACGGCGAGTTCCTGCCCGCCGAGGACCTCGAGCGCATCCTGTCGTCGGCCGGGCTCGACGCCGCGCGCCCCACGATCACCAGCTGCGGGTCGGGCGTCACGGCGGCCGCGCTCGCGCTCGCGCTGGAAGAAGCGGGACGTCCGGCCGCCAAGGTCTACGACGGCTCTTGGGCGGAATGGGGGGCGCGCGACGCCCTGCCGGTCGAGACCGGGCCGTCGAAATCCTGAACGCTCAGGCGGCGGCGCGTTCGACCCGGTTGCGGCCGGTTTCCTTGGCGCGATAGAGCGCAGCGTCCGCGCGCGCCGCGAAGGTGGCGGCGTCGAGGCCGTCGGAGAATGCCGCCAGGCCCGCCGACACCGTCGCATGCACCGGATTGCCGGCGTCGTCGGCGGCAAGCGGTCCGGTTTCGACCGAAAGTCGCATGCGCTCGGCCGCGCGAACGGCGGCCTCGATCGGCGTCTCGGGCATGACGATCGCGAATTCCTCGCCGCCCAGCCGGCACACGAGATCGGAGCCGCGCAGGCTCTTGCGAATCCGCGCCGCGATGCCTTGGAGCACCTGGTCGCCGACATGGTGGCCGTGGCGGTCGTTGACCGACTTGAAATGATCGACGTCGACGATCACCAGCGACAACGGCTTGCCGTCGCGCCGGGCGGTCGCGATCAGCGCGCCGAGGTGCGTGTCGAAGTAGCGGCGGTTGTTGAGGCCCGTCAGCGGATCGACGACGGCCATTTCGAGCCCGGCGCGCAGGGCGTCGCGCAGGCCTTCGGCGTAGCGCTTGCGGCGCAGCTGCGTGCGGACGCGGGCCAGCAGTTCGTTGCGGTCGACGGGCCGGGCCAGCCAGTCGTTTACGCCGATGTCGAGGCCGCGCAGCACGCGCTGGCGGTCTTCGGGTTCGGCGACGAGCAGGATCGGCGTCTGCCGCGTGCGTTCGAGCGAACGGATCTGGCTGCACAGGCGCAGCGCGTCGAAGGTCTCCAGCCCGAGGCTGACCACGAACAGTTCGACGCCGCTCTCCGCCCCGACGATCAGCGCGCGCTGGGCGTCGGTCTCGATTGACACCGAATGCTCGCGCGAGAGCGCCTGGACGAGGCGGTCGCCCGCGTTCGGCCGGTCTTCGACGACGAGGATCTTGCCGCCCTTGCCCGCCTCGGCGGCGTCGAACCCGGGCGCGCCGGACATGCCGAGGTCTGAAGAGGTCGCCGCGCGCAGCCGCAACTCGTCGACCACGACCTTGAGCCTGGCCAGCGAGCGCACGCGCGCGACCAGCGCCACCTCGTCGATCGGCTTGGTCAGGAAATCGTCGGCGCCGGCGTCGAGCGCGCGCACGCGGTCGACCGGCTGGTCCAGCGCCGTGACCATGACGACGGGGACGTGGGCGGTGGCGGGATCGGCCTTCAGCCGTCGGCAGGTCTCCACGCCGTCGATGCCCGGCATCATCACGTCGAGCAGGACGATGTCGACGCGGCCTTCGCGGCAGATCTCGATCGCGTCCGCGCCGCCAGACGCCGACAGCGTCTCGAAATACTCGGCCGCCAGCCGCGCCTCGAGCAGACGCCGGTTGGCCGGCATGTCGTCGACGACGAGGACGCGCGCGGTCACGTCGTCGGCCTTCCGAGGAAGTCGTCGATCGTCTCGAGGAACTTCACCACCGAGATCGGCTTCGACAGATAGCCTTCGCAGCCGCCGCGCCTGATGCGTTCCTCGTCGCCCTTCATCGCGAATGCGGTGATGGCGACGATCGGGATGTCCTTGAACGCGTCGTCGTCCTTGATCCATTGCATGACTTCCAGCCCCGAGGGCCCGGGCAGCTGGATGTCCATCAAGATCAGGTCGGGCCGGCGCAGACGAATCGATTCCATCGCCTCCAACCCCGTGCGCGTCTGCATGACGCCGTGGCCGCGCGATTCGACGAGGTCGTTGAAGAGCTTCATGTTGAGCTCGTTGTCTTCGACGATGAGAACGGTCTTCACATGCGAGCCCCGGCGCCCGACCGCGCGGAACTCCGCCGCCGGCGCGCCTCGTGACGAAGCCAACCTTAACGAACGGAGCTTGACGAATTGGTTAAATCGGACCCGAATTGCGCATGGCCATCCGAGGAAAATCAGACCCCCGCGCCGAAGCCACCGCGGGCGAAGCGCTCGTGATCGAGACGCTGACGTTCATCGCCGGCGACGGCGAGCGGCTCGGCCGGTTCCTCGCCATAACCGGGCTTGGACCCGGCGACTTGCGTGCGGCGGCCGGGGCACCGGAGTTCCAACGCTCGCTGATCGATTATCTGTTGTCCGACGAAGAGCTTATCAAGGCTTTGGCAAGCTCCTTGGGAAGATCGCCGGAGGCCGTCGCCGCGGTCGCGCGGCGCGCCTCCCCGCCCGGGCCATGGGATTGAGCGCGCTCGCGCTCTGCCGCGATTGCTTCGCGGAGGCGCCGGCCGCCCGCTGTCCGCGCTGCGGCTCGCCGCGCCTGCTCCGCCATGACGAGCGCGACCGGCTGACCATCGCGCACGTCGATTGCGACGCGTTTTACGCCTCGGTCGAGAAGCGCGACGACCCGTCGCTGCGCGACAAGCCGGTGATCGTGGGCGGCGCGCGGCGTGGCGTCGTCTCCACCTGCTGTTATCTGGCGCGCGTCCATGGCGTGCGCTCCGCGATGCCGATGTTCGAAGCCCGGCGCCTGTGCCCGCAGGCGATCGTGGTCAAGCCCGACATGGCGAAATACGTCGCCGTCTCGCGGCAGATTCGCGCGTTGATGCGCGCGCTGACGCCCCTTGTCGAACCGATCTCCATCGACGAGGCGTTCCTCGACCTGTCGGGCACGGAGCGACTGCACGGCGCATCGCCCGATGTCGTGCTCGCGCGGTTCGCGGCGAGGGTCGAGGCGGAGATCGGCGTCAGCGTTTCGATAGGTCTGAGCTATTGCAAGTTCCTAGCGAAGGTCGCCTCAGATCTATCGAAACCAAGAGGATTTTCCGTCATCGGCCGCGCGGAAGCCAATGCGTTCCTCGCCGACAAGAGGCCGAATCTGATCCCCGGCGTCGGACCCGCGGCGGCGAGGCGGCTGGCGGCGGCGGGCATCGCCACCATCGGCGATTTGCAAACGATCGAGCCGGACGCGGCCTTCGCCCTGCTCGGCCCCGAAGGCCCGCGGCTGTGTGCGCTGGCGCAGGGCGTCGACGCCCGTCCCGTGCGCGTGGCGCGCGAGACCAAGAGCGTGTCTTCGGAGACGACGTTCAACGATGACGTCGCCGAGCCGGGCGCGCTCGAAACCCGGTTGCTGGCGCTGTGCGAGCGCGTCGCCGCCAGGCTGCGCGCGCAGGGATTGGCGACGCGCGGCGTCACGCTCAAGTTGAAGACGGCCGATTTCAAGTCGCGCACGCGCGCCGTCTCCGGCCTCGCGCCGACGCGGCTGGCGGGTCGGCTGTTCGCCGCCGCAAAGCCGCTGCTCGCCAAGGAAGCCCGAGGGGAAGCGTTCCGGCTGATCGGAATCGGCGCCGACGACCTCGTGTCGGCCGAAGAGGCCGACCGCGGTGACCTCGCCGATCACGGCGCCCCGCGCGAAGCCGCCCGCGAGGACGCCATCGCGAAACTGCGCGACAAGTTCGGGGCCGGGGCGGTGCGTCGCGGCCGGCTGGTCGAAGCCGAGGCCGCTCAGCCGCAGGGCTTGGAAGGCGCCAAGGGCTCGAAGCGGACCATGCGGCCGACGATGGTGAAGTCGCCGTAGTCGATCACGATGGAGCCGGTGACGCCGTTCTCGTAGAGGTCGTAGGACATCGTGAAATCGGGCGCGCGGTCGCCGCCGACGGCCGAGAAGTAGCTCATCGTGACCGGCCAGCGCGGCGTCGTATCGAGCGGCGCGGCGCGCTCGGCCGGATCGGCGGCGCCGCCGACCTTGCGGGCGCCGATGATCGCGAACGTGTCATAAGACTTCTTGCCATCGTCGCTGCCGTCATAGAGCCGCGCCGAATAGGTCGTCTTGCCCGCCTTGGCGGCGGCGATCAGGTCCTGCAATTGCTCGGTCGGAAACTCGAAGGGGCCGGCGAGGCTGGCGTCGCCCGGCGCCGGCTTGGTCAGGCGGATGTCGAGCGCGCCACCGGCGCCCTTCTTGGCCGAACCGGCGACCAAACCGCCCGCAGCGCCGCCCGAATTCGTCTGGAAACGCAATTCGCCCTTGGCGGGGTCTTCCAGCGTGGTGACCCGCTCGTCATTGGTGCGCGGCGGGCCTTCGCTTTGCTCGAACCGCGTCACCTGGCGAAACGTCGTCGCATAGCCGGCGCAAGCCGAACCGCTGAACCGATAGAGTATCAGCCCGTCGACCGAGGCGGGCGCCTTCATACCGTTCCCCCGGCCGAGTTTCAGCGCATAGGCGGCTTGATGGGCGATGAACGGCGTCGATGCGACCGGCGCGGCGGAAGCCGCCGACGCGGCGACGCCGAAAAGGGCCGCGGCGGCGCCGGCCACTAACAGGATCTTCATTGAATTCTCCAAGCGGCAGGCCGGGTTCGCACCACGAGGCCGAGCGCAGAGACTAAGCCAAGAGAAGCGCGCGCGCATCGGAAAACCGTCGCTGCGCGCGGCGGCCGAAACGAGCCAGGCGTCCGCCAGGACAAACAAGCGCCGAGACAAACGAAAACCCCGGGGATCGCTCCCCGGGGTCCATGCAGAACCGATACGTCTTGCGACGGATCAGAAATCGCGCTCGATGTTCAAGCGGACGAAGAACGTGTCCGTGTTGTTCTTGAACGTGCCGCCGCCGACGATCGGAACCGGAACCACGCCGCCGCCGGGCGTGCCTTGGTTCAGGTCCGAGTAGCGGAGCAGCAGGTTGAAATCGAGGTTGGTGACCGGATCCCAGTGCGTGTCCACGCCCGCGATGATCTGGTTCCAGTTCGTCTGCAGCGAGCTGGCATAGTGGTTCGAGTAGCTGACGTTCAGGTAGCCGATATAGGGCGCGAGCCAGAAGGTCGGGCCGAAGTGGTGTTCGAACGCGCCCAACACCGAGAAGCCGGTCGGGATCTGGACGACCGCGCCCGCGCCTTCGGTGACCAAGTCGCCGTCGGTGTGGTTGAAGCCGTTGCCCAGAATGTCCTGCGGGCCGGAGCCGACGCCGATGTAGCTCAGCGCGCCGTTGGCGTAGGCCGCCTGCAGCCAGAACGCGTCACCCGCGCCCATCGACGGCACGTTGAACTTCACGCCGCCTTGCACCGCGAAGCCGGTGTGCGAGTAGTTCGCACCGGTGCCGGTCGCGCCCTCGGTCACGTTGACATTGTGCAGCGCCGCCGACAATTGGGCCGAACCCCAGCCCTGATCGACGCGGAACACGCCGATCACGTCCGGAACCTGGTTCGAACGGCCGCTCAACGTGGTCAGCACGGCGCCGTTGTTGTTCCAAGCGAAGCCTTCGACCAGACGGTCGCGGTTGTTCTCGAGCGCCAAGGTCGCCGACATGCCGCCGCCGAACGAGGCGGTGTAGGCCAGCGTCGAGACCGTGATGTCGGAGCCGCCGGCGTCTTCATAGTCGCCCGCGTAGAAGTCGTAGAACGACTGCGCGCGGCCCACCGTCAGGCCGGCCCACTGGATGAAGGCCTTGTCGATGCCGGTGCCGTCACCGTTCGCGCCGGCAATGGCGTTGTCGCTGGTGTGCTTGAAGTCGAGCGACGCGAACGAGCGCAGCGTGCCGTAAGCGGTCGCCGAGCGGGCGTCGAACTGGATGCGCGCGCGGGTGAACCAGCCGAA
>JAGWKJ010000164.1 GCA_028865375.1 Hyphomicrobiales bacterium
CGGCGAAGGCGGGCGCGGCCGCGGCGCCGCCGACCCTGGCCGAACGCCGGGCCGGCTACGCGGCGCTGATGCGCCTCGCGCGCTACGACCGAACGGGACCGGCCGGCGAGCCGGTCGACTGCGCCGCGCTCTCCGCCCCCGCGGCGTTGCGGCTGTATCGCCCCGCGGACGTCGCCGCGACCCGACGGGCGCCCGCGATCCTGTTCATGGGCGGCGGCGGCTTCGTCGCCGGGGACGAAGCCTCGCATGAGCCGGTCTGCCGCGCGCTCGCCGCCGAAAGCGGCGCGGCGGTGTTCTCGCTCCTCTATCGGCGCGCGCCCGAGCATCCGTTTCCCGCCGCGTTCGACGACGCGGCGATCACGCTCGACGCGCTTCCGGCGCTGGCGGCGGAACGCGGCTTCGACGCCGCGCGGCTCGCGGTGGCGGGCGAGTCGGTCGGCGCGACGCTCGCTCTCGCCGCGCTCGCGGCCTCGACGACGCGGCCGCGCGCGCTGGCGCTCGTCTGCCCCGTCCTCGACCTGCCCGGATCGCGCCCGTCGCGCGTCGCCATGGCGCGCGGCCGCCTCGTCGAGGCCGACATGATCGCGCGCGACCTCGCCGATTTCGCGCCGCGCGCGGAAGATCGCGACGATCCCCGGTTGCGCCCGTTGACCGCCGCCTTGCGCGCGCCGCCGGCGGCCATCGTCCACGTCGCGGCGGAAGACCCGTTCCGCGACGAGGGCGTCGAGGGCGCGGCCGCGCTCGAGGCGGCGGGCGCGGCCACGTCGCTCGCGCTGCACGCCGGGATGCTGCACGGCTTCCACGCCTACGGCGCGCTCGTGCCCGTCGCGCGCGCCTTCATGGCCCGCCTCGGCGCCGAGATCGCCGAGGCGTTGGCGTGAGCCGCGAGCCCGCCGTCACTTGGTGACGGTGAACTTCGACCACATGCCCATCTTGTAATGGCCGGGCTGGTTGCAGATCAGCAGGTAGTCGCCGGGCTCCAGCGTGATCTTCACCGTCTTGTGGAGCCCCGGCGCCATGTCGTCGGTCTCTTCCAGCTTGTGGCCCTCGGCCTCCTTCACCTTCTGCGCGGCGTCGTCGTAGGGCAGCGCCTGTCCGGCCGGAGGCGCGGGGAAGATCAGCATCTCGTGCACGAGCGCCTTCGAGAGGTTGGTGACGTCGAAGTCGACTTCGCCGGCGGGGACCGAGGTCCTGTCGACCACCATCGGCATCCCCTTGATCGAGGGATCGACCGTGGAATCCTCGAGCTTCACCGTCACGGTCGTGGCGGCGAACGCGGTCCCCGCACAGCCGAGCGCCAGCGCCATCGCCGCGGCGGCGATCGTCAGGTTGCGTCTCATCTTCGTCTCCTGATCGAGCCGGTCTCTTCCCGGCCTCGCGCGGAAGATCGCGCGGACGGCGACCGCCCGCATTGCGCCGCGTCAAACGCGCGGCATTCGGCCGCGCTCAGGCGCCTTTTTTCAGCGGCACGACGTTGTGCAGGATCTGGTCGGCGGAATCGAAGAACCGCCTGACGCCGCGCGCCGCCTGTCGGATGCGCTGTTCGTTCTCCACCAGCGCCAGCCGCACGAAGTCGTCGCCGTGCTCGCCGAATCCGACGCCCGGCGCCACCGCGACGTCGGCCTTCTCGATCAGGAGCTTCGAGAATTCGAGGCTGCCGAGCGGGCGGAACTTCTCGGGCACCGGCACCCAGGCGAACATCGAGGCGGTCGGCGCGGGAATCTCCCAGCCCGCCTGCGCGAAGCTCTCCACCATCGCGTCGCGGCGGCGCTTGTAGGTCGCGCGCATCTCGTCGATGCACTCGGTCGGCCCGTTGAGCGCGGCCGCCGCCGCCACCTGGATCGGCGTGTAGGCGCCGTAATCGAGGTAGCTCTTCACGCGAGCCAGCGCGGCGAGCAGCCGCTCGTTGCCGACCGCGAAGCCGATGCGCCAGCCCGCCATCGAGAACGTCTTCGACATCGAGGTGAATTCGACCGTCACGTCGAACGCGCCGGGCGCCTGCAACACGGACGGCGGCGGCTCGCCCTCGAAATAGACCTCCGAATAGGCGAGGTCCGACAGCACGAAGATCTCGTGCTTCTTGGCGAACTGCACGAGGTCCTTGTAGAAGTCGAGCGAGGCCACGGCCGCCGTCGGGTTCGACGGATAGCAGACCACCACCGCGATCGGCTTGGGGATCGAGTGCACGATGGCGCGTTCCAGCGCCACGAAGAACTGCGGCGTCGGCTCGGCCGGCGTCGAGCGGATGACGCCGCCCGCCATCAGGAAGCCGAAGGCGTGGATCGGGTAGGACGGATTGGGCACCAGCACGACGTCGCCCGGCGCCGTGATCGCCTGCGCCATGTTGGCGAAGCCTTCCTTCGAGCCGAGCGTGGCGACGACCTGCGTGTCCGGGTTCAGCTTCACGCCGAAGCGGCGGGCGTAATAATTCGCCTGCGCGCGGCGCAGCCCCGGAATGCCCTTGGAGGCGGAATAGCGGTCCGTGCGCGGCTTGCCGGCCGTCTCGACCAGCTTGTCGATGACGTGCTTGGGCGCGGCGAGGTCCGGGTTGCCCATGCCGAGGTCCACGATGTCGGCGCCGGCCGCGCGCGCCTTGGCCTTCAGGCGGTTCACCTGCTCGAAGACGTAGGGCGGAAGGCGGCGGATGCGGTGGAACTCGTTCATGGGTCGGATTCCCGGGGGCGGACGCCCGTATAGCGCCAGGCCGCGCGCCGCGGCAATCGCCTTCACGCGCCGCGCGTCGGCCGGTCGAAGATGCGCTTGCCCAACAGGCTCGCGGCGAGGTCGGCCAGAAGGCGCGCGGTGCGGCCGCGCTCGTCGAGATAGGGGTTCAGTTCCACGAGGTCGAGGCCCGCGAGCAGCCCGCAATCGTGCACCGTCTCCATGACGAGATGCGCCTCGCGGAACGTCGCCCCGCCCGGCACGGTGGTGCCGACGCCCGGCGCGATCGAGGGATCGAGGAAGTCGACGTCGAGGCTGAGGTGGAGCTCGCCACCGGCCGCCGCGACGCGGGCGAGGAACGCGCGGACAAGCGCGCCGACGCCGTGTTCGTCGACGTCGCGCATGTCATGGGCGGTCGCGCCGGCGGCCACCACCGCGGCGCGTTCCGCCGGGTCGACGCTGCGCAGGCCGATCATGCAGACGTTGGCGGGATCGAGCGCGACCTCCGGCGCCGGCCAGCCGTCGAAGCCCGGCCGGCCGCAGGCGTAGGCCAGCGGCACTCCGTGCAGATTGCCGCTCGTCGTCGTCTCGAGCGTATGGAAATCGGGATGCGCGTCGAGCCAGAGCGCGAAGGCCGGCCTGCCCCGCTCGCGCGCACGCCGCGCGAAGGCCGGCAGCGTGCCGGCCGCCAGCGAATGGTCGCCGCCGAGCGTCACCGGCATGCCGCGGGCCGACGCCTCGAACGTCGCCGCCTCGATGCGCCCCGCCCAATCGACGACCTCCGCGAAGTTCCTCAGCGCCGGATTGCCGGCCCGCCGCGGCGGCAACGCGCGCGGGCCGGCGAGATCGCCCCGGTCCTCGACGCGATGGCCGAGCGCCCCCAGCGTCTCGACGATGCCGGCCGCCCGCAGCGCCGCGGGGCCCATGTCGCAGCCGCGGCGGCCGGCGCCCTCGCGCACCGGCGCGCCGAGGATGACGATGTCGGTCGCGTCCATGCAGTCCTCCGGTCGCTCAGAACAGGCCGACGATGCGGCCGTCGATCACGTCGATCGCCTCCGCCGCCGGCTTCTTCGGCAGGCCCGGCATCGTCAGGATGTCGCCGCACACGGCCACCACGAAACCCGCGCCCGCCGACAACCGCGCCTCGCGCACCGGCAGGTCGAAGCCCGTCGGCGCGCCCTTGGCGTCGGGATCGGTGGAGAAGGAATATTGCGTCTTGGCGACGCAGATCGGCAGGCCGCCGTGGCCCGCCGCCTCGAAGCGCGCGAATTGCGCGCGCGCGGCGTCGGAGAGGACGACGCGGTCGGCGCGATAGATCTCGCGCGCGATAATGGCCAGCTTGTCGCGCAGCGGCAGGCCGTCGACGTAGAGCGGCTTGAACCGCGAGGGGCCCGCGGAGGCTTCCACGACGAGACGCGCGAGACCGGCCGCGCCCTCGCCGCCCAGCGCCCAATGGTCGGCGATCGCCGCCTTCACGCCCATCTGCGCGCAGGCGTCGAGCACGGCGGCATGTTCGGCCGCCGTGTCGGCGGAGAAGCGATTGACCGAGACGACGACCGGCACGCCGAACTTCGCCAGGTTCTCGACGTGGCGACGCAAGTTGGACAGCCCGCGCGTCAACGCGGCGAGATCCTCGCGGCCGAGGTCCGCCTTGGCCGCGCCGCCGTGCATCTTGAGCGCGCGCACGGTGGCGACGACGACGGCGCAGGCCGGCTTCAGGCCGGTCGCGCGGCATTTGACGTCGAAGAACTTCTCCGCGCCGAGGTCGGCGCCGAAGCCGGCCTCGGTCACCGTCCAGTCGGCGAGCTTCAGCGCCGCGCGGGTGGCGATCGCCGAGTTGCAGCCGTGGGCGATGTTGGCGAACGGCCCGCCGTGGACGAAGGCCGGCGTGCCCTCGAGCGTCTGCACGAGGTTGGGCGCCAGCGCGTCCTTGAGCAGCGCGGCCATCGCGCCGGCGGCCTTCAGGTCGCCCGCCGTGACCGCGCGGCCGTCGCGCGCCTGGCCCACGACGATGCGCGCGAGCCGCGCCTTCAGGTCGTCGAGGCCCGACGCCAGGCAGAAGATCGCCATGACCTCGGAGGCGACCGTGATGTCGAAGCCGCCTTCGCGCGGAAACCCGTTCTTGGGACCGCCGAGCGCCAGCACGATCTCGCGCAGCGAGCGGTCGTTCATGTCGAGCGCGCGGCGCAGCGCGACGCGGCGGGGATCGAGGTCGCGCGTGCCCCAGTGGATCGCGTTGTCGGCGAGCGCGGCGAGCAGGTTGTTGGCGGCGCCGACGGCGTGGAAGTCGCCGGTGAAATGGAGGTTGATGTCCTCCATCGGCACCACCTGCGCGTAGCCGCCGCCCGCCGCGCCGCCCTTCATGCCGAACGAGGGGCCGAGCGAGGGCTCGCGCAGGCACACCATCGACCGCTCGCCGATCCGGCGCAGGCCGTCGGCGAGGCCCACCGTGGTGGTCGTCTTGCCCTCGCCCGCCGGCGTCGGCGTGATCGCGGTCACGAGCACGAGCTTGCCGTCGGGCCGCCCGGCGAGGCGCTCGATCGCGTCGAGCGACACCTTGGCCTTGTAGCGCCCGTAGGGTTCGAGGTCGGCTTCGGCGAGGCCGAGCGCGCTTGCCGCGATCTCGGCGATCGGCCGCTTGGCGGCGGCTTGCGAGATCGCGATGTCGCTCTTCGGCGTCTCGTGCTGGCCCATGCGCCCCTCCCCGGCCCCGACTGTAGCCGCGCCGGCCCGGCGCCGCTACAAGGCGCCATGCTCGAAGGCCTCCCTCCCAACGGCGCCGCCCATGTCGTCCGCTTCGTCGGCGACGAACGGGCCGCGCGCGCCATCGCCGACCTCGTGGTCGAGACCTACGATCCCGCCGAGACGGCCGCCGCCGCCTTCGAGATCGACGAGGGCGGACCCGGCCGGCCGCCGGTCTGGCGCGTCGAGGCGTTCTTCGGCCGGCCGCCCGACGAGGCGGCGGTGCGCGCGCTGGTCGAGGCGGCCGCGGGCGAGGCCGCGGCGGGCGCGCTGGAGTTCGGCCGCGTCGAGCGCGCCGACTGGGTGGCGCGCTCGCTGGAGGGGCTGG
>JAGWKJ010000165.1 GCA_028865375.1 Hyphomicrobiales bacterium
AGCGCCGCCTTCAGCGCCGTTCGGGCGCCGGCGAGCGCGCCCGCCAAGGCCGAGGCGTCGAACGCCTCGCCCAAGGGCTCGATCCCCAGCGCCGCCAGATGCTTGGCTTGGCCCAGCGCGGCGGTCCGCGCGAGATCCATGAAGCCGAAGCGACGCGGGTCGTTGTAGACGACGCGAACGCCGCCTTCGAGGTCGATGCTCACGTGGTCGTGCGCGGCGCCGGCGTGGCGCGGCCGATGGAACCGCCCCGGCGTGGCGGCTTCTGCTCCCGTCTCGACACGAAACGAGCCGGACATGCCCAGATGGGCGATCAGCGTCCATCCGTCGTCGAGGTCGACAAGCAGGTATTTGGCGCGCCGCCGTAGCGCCACGACGCGGCGGCCGTCGAGCCGACCGGCGAAATCCTCGGGAAACGGGAAACGCAAGCCGCCGCGCCTCGCCTCGACGCGCAGGATGCGGCGGCCCGCCATCGCGGGTTCGAGCCCGCGCCGGACCGTCTCGACCTCGGGGAGCTCGGGCATCGGCGGAGATTAGCGCCTCGCCCGCCCTTCGTCCCGCTCAGAGCGACTTGTGCGAGCCGTCGCAGAACGGCGCGTTTTTCGAGTGTTTGCAGCCGCACAGCCAGACCGTTTCGGTCTTCTCGGCCGAGAAGGGCTTGGGCGTGAACGAGGTCGTCTTGTGCGAACCGTCGCAGAACGGCTGCGTCTTCGACTGGCCGCACGCGCACCAGTAATAGGTCTTGCCCGCTTCCACCGGCACTCCGAAGGGCGCCTTCTGCGCGACATGCGGTTCCGACATCGTCGATCTCCACGCGCCGGATCGGCGCCGGTCCGACATTCCGCGTCGCCGGCCGGCCTGTAAAGCGCGACCCGCGCCGCAATTCGGCAAACGCCGCCTTTCGGGATCGCAAGCCCCTCAAGCCGGTCGCTTGGTGCGCACGATAGCGAGCGCGGCGGCCACCGCGCCCTCGACGTCGAGATCGCTGGTGTCGAGCAGCACGGCGTCGGGCGCCTGCCGCAGCGGCGCCGCTGTGCGCAGCGAATCGCGCTCGTCGCGGCGGCGGATGTCGGCGAGCACGTCCTCGAACGAGGCGGCGGCGTCGGCCTCGGCGAGCTCCTTGGCGCGGCGCGCGGCGCGCACCTCGGGCGAGGCGACGACATAAATCTTGGCGTCGGCGTCCGGACAGATGACCGTGCCGATGTCGCGGCCGTCGAGCACCGCGCCGCCGGGCCGGCGGGCGAAGGCGCGCTGGGCCTCGGCGAGCGCCTCGCGAACGGCGGGATGGGCGGCGACGACCGAGGCCGCCTCGCCGATCTCGCGCGTGCGCAGCTTGAGCGGATCGAGCGTGTCGAGGTCGAGCGCGCGGGCGGCGGCGGCCGCGACGGCCTCGTTGTCCAGCGGCGCGCCGGCGGCGACCAACGCCGCGGCGACCGCGCGATAGAGCAGGCCGGTGTCGAGATGGGCGACGCCCAGCGCCGCGGCGAGCCGGCGCGAGATCGTGCCCTTGCCCGACGCCGCCGGCCCGTCGATGGCCACGATCATGCAGTCCGTCTCCGCCGTCGCGCGTCGGGATAGGGGAGGCCGGGGCGCGTGTAAACGACCAAGGGCGCGGAATTGGCCTCCGTCCCGCTTGCGACGATCCATCATCCTCCCTTGACGCGCCGGTCCCCGCGCGCATCATCGCCGCCAAAGGGAGGAACGACATGCACCGGATTCTCGCGGCCGCGACATTGGCGGCCTTGACCGCGTCCGCGTCGGCCGCCGGCCTCGACGGCGTCTGGCTGCGGGCCGACACCGGCGGCTCGAAGGTGCGCTTCGCGCCCTGCGGCGGCGTCAAGGAATGCGGCACGATAATCTGGCTCAAGGACCCCAAGAGTCCCGCCCACGTCGGCCAGCGCGTGTTCTACGACATGGTCCCCAACGGCGCGGGCTCGTGGAGCGGTTCGGCCTTCAATCCGGACGACGGCCGGACCTATACCGGCAAGATGTCGCTCTCGGGCGACACACTGACGACCGCAGGCTGCATCCTCGGCGGGCTGATCTGCAAGTCGGTGACGTGGACGCGCTCGCATTGAGCGAGGCGCCGACGTTCTACGAGTTCTTCGCCGGCGGCGGCTTCGCTCGGCTCGGCCTCGGGCCGGGCTGGCGCTGCCTGTTCGCCAACGATTGGGAGGAGGCCAAGGCCGCGAGCTATCGCGCGAACTGGGGCGCCGGCGAAATGCGGGTCACCGACGTCCATGCGCTGACACTGCAGGACCTTCCCGGCCGCGCGGACCTCGCTTGGGCCTCGTTTCCTTGCCAGGACCTGTCGCTCGCCGGCGCCGGCGCCGGCCTTTCGGGCGCTCGCTCCGGCGCCTTCTGGGGATTTCACGCGCTGATACGCGGGCTCGTCGAAGGCGGCCGCGCGCCGGCCCTGATCGCGCTCGAAAACGTCGTCGGCCTGCTGAGCGCCAATTGCGGCGCAGATTTCGCGGCGTTGGCGCGCGCGTTCGACGGCCTCGGCTACGGACTGTCGGCGCTGGTGCTCGACGCGGCGGCCTTCGTCCCGCAGTCGCGGCCGCGACTGTTCGTCGTCGCGCGCGCGGCGGGAGTCGAGGTCCCGGGTCGCGCGACCCCAGACCCGGCGCTCGCACCGGCGTCGCTCGTCGCCGCGTGGCGCGCGCTTCCCGATCGCATTCGCGCGCGCTGGTCGTGGCCGCGATTGCCCGCGCCCGCCACGCGCCGGACTACGCTCGCCGACCTGCTTGAACCCGACGGCGGCGTCGCATGGCGCGCCGCGGAAGCCACGCAGGCGTTGCTCGACCTGATGTCGTCAGCGCATCGCACCCGCGTCGACCAAGCCCTGCGTTCGGGCGAAGGGCTGGTGGGCGCGGGCTTCCGCCGGATGCGGCCCGACGGCGCGGGCGGCCGCGTGCAGCGGTTCGAGGCGCGTTTCGACGGCGTCGCGGGCTGCCTGCGCACGCCGGCCGGCGGATCGAGCCGGCAGACGCTGCTCGTCATCGAACGCGGGCGCGCGCGCAGCCGCTTGTTCACCTCGCGCGAGGAGGCCCGCCTGATGGGCGCGCCCGACGGCTACCAATTGCCCGGCCGCGCCACGACGGCGGCCCATCTCGTGGGCGATGCGGTGGCGCCGCCGGTGGTGGCGCATCTCGCCCGCCACCTGTTCGCGCCCGCGCTGGCGCTCGCGCGCGACCCGTGCGCCGCCTGACGGCGCCTTCGCCGCAGCGCTCGGCGATCATGCGCGCGGTGAAGTCGCGCGACACCGGGCCGGAGCGCGCGGTGCGCAAGCTCGCCTGGTCGATCGCGCCGGGCTACCGGCTGAACCGCCGCGACCTGCCCGGCACGCCCGACATCGTCTACGTGTCGCGGCGGCTGGCGATCTTCGTCCACGGCTGTTTCTGGCACGGTCACGGCTGCGCGCGCTCGACCGAGCCCAAGACCAACCGCGCGTTCTGGCGCGACAAGATCGCGCGCAACCGCGCCCGCGACGCGCGCGTGGCGGCCAAGCTCCGGCGCGCGGGCTGGCGGGTCGTCACCATCCACGAATGCGCGCTCGACCGGTCGGCGTCCGTCGAGGCGAAGCTGCGCCGCGCGCTGGCGGGCGTCGGCTGACGTCGCCTCAGCCTTCGTCGCGCGGCAGCAGGTCCGGCCGGCGCGCCTTGGTCAACGCGAGCGCGCGCTCGCGGCGCCATCGCGCGATCCTGGCATGGTCGCCCGACAGCAGAACGTCGGGGATGGGGCGGCCCTCGAACTCGCGCGGTCGCGTGTAATGGGGATATTCGAGCAGGCCGTCGGAAAAGCTCTCCTCGCGGCCGGAGTCCTGGCTGCCCATGACGCCCGGCAGCAGGCGGACGCAGGCGTCGAGCAGCGCCAGCGCCGCGATCTCGCCGCCCGACAGCACGAAGTCGCCGATCGACACCTCTTCGAGGCCGCGCGCCTCGACCACGCGTTCGTCCACGCCCTCGAACCGGCCGCACACGACGACGACGCCGGACCCGTCCGCGAGCGCGCGCACCCGAGTTTGCGTCAGCGGGGCGCCGCGCGGCGACATCAGGAGCCGCGGACGCGGGTCGTCGGGCGGCACGCGGGCGTCGAGGCAGGCCGCCAGCACGTCGGCGCGCATCACCATGCCCGCGCCGCCGCCCGCCGGCGTGTCGTCCACCGCGCGATGCCGGCCGAGGCCGAAATCGCGGATGTCATGGGCGTCGCAGGTCCATAGGCCGCGCGCCAGCGCGTCGCCGGCGAGCGACAGGCCGAGCGGGCCGGGAAACATCGCGGGAAACAGCGTCAGGGCGGTGGCGCGGAAAACGCCGTCGCGCGTCACGGCACGCGCTCCATCCGCACGCCCAGCGACGCCAGCGCGTCCCAATAGCCGGGATAAGTCTTGGCGACGCAATCGGGGTTCTCGATCTCGATTCCGGGCAGGCGCAGCCCGGCGAGCGCGAAGGCCATCGCGATGCGGTGGTCGTCGCGCGTGTCGATGCGCGCGCGCGCGTCCGCGGGGGGCGCGGCGAGCGCGGCCGGCGTCACGACGAGGTCGTCGCCTTCCTCGCGTCCGAGGCCGGGCGCGATCCGCGCGAGGCCCTTCGCCAGCGCGGACACGCGGTCGCATTCCTTCACGCGAAGGTTCGCGATGCCGACGAAGCGCACCGGCGCCGCGCCGAAGGCCGCGAGGACGGCGAGCGTCGGCACGGCGTCCTGCATCTGCGAGCCGTCGATCGTGGAGGGCAGGCGGGGGAAGGCGGCGATCAGGTCGTAGGCCTTGGCGTCGGGCTGCGTGAAGTCGCGCGCCGGCACGCCAAGGTCGATGGCGCCGCCGGTAAGTGCCTGCGCCGCCCAAAGATAAGTGGCGGCCGACGCGTCAGGCTCAACCGCGAAATCGCACGCACGATAGCCGGTCGGCTGAACCCGCCACGCGCCCTCGCCGACCCGGGCGGCGCTGGCGCCGAACGCGCGCATCGCGGCCAACGTCAGGTCGACGTAGCCGCGCGCGCCGATATCGGGACCCGCCAGTGCGATTTCGACCGGCCCCCGCGCGCGCGGCGCGGCCATCAGGAGGGCGGAGACATATTGGCTCGACAGACCGGCGTCGATTTCGACGCGCCCGCCGGGAAACCCGCCGCGGCCAGAAACGGTCACCGGCGGGCAGCCGGTCGGCGCCGAGATCTCCACGCCCAAGGCGCGCAGCGCGGCGACCAGCGGGCCGATCGGCCGCTTGCGCATGTGGGCGTCGCCGTCGAGCGTGACCTCTCCGTCGACCAGGGCCGCCGCCGCCGTCAGGAACCGCGTCGCGGTGCCGGCGTTGCCGAGGAAAAGGGGCGCCGCCGGCGCCCGCAACCGGCTGTCGGCGACGACGACGAAGCCGGTCGCGTCGGGTTCCTCGACCGTCACGCCCATCGCGCCGAGCGCGGTCGCCATGTGGCGCGTGTCGTCGCTCTTCAGCGCGCCCGTCAGCCGGCTCTCGCCGGCGGCGAGAGCTGCGAGCAACAGCGCGCGATTGGTGATCGACTTCGATCCCGGCGGCGCGACGGCGCCGACCAGCGGCCGGCCGGGCGGCGTCAGCACGATCACGCCGGCGCGCGCGCTCACGGCGCGTCCCCGTCGATCTCGCGCGGCGCGACGACGGTCGCGAAGCCGCCGGCGACATCGACGACGGGCACGACGGCGTCGGTGAAGGGCAGCAGCAGTGTCTCGCCGGCGCCGTCCTTCGCGAT
>JAGWKJ010000166.1 GCA_028865375.1 Hyphomicrobiales bacterium
ACGACGAGTTCGCGGTCGAGCGCCTCGATCAGGGCGGCGTTCAGGGCGTTCAGCGCCTGGGGCCGGTTCAGCCGCAGCAGGCGGACGCGGCCGTGGGTCTCGGCGAGGACGAGGGATTGGTCCATGGCGGGCGGTTCCCGGAGTTTGCCGGCGCGCCGGGGCCGGTGCTATCGCGGCGCATGGCCTTGGCTAGCGACGAGAGCGTGCCGCGTAAAGCGCCGCAATTCGACGACGCTTTCCGCGACAAGCTCGCCGAGCTGCTCGCGTGGCGGCGCGACGTGCGGCGTTTCCGCGCCGACCCCTTGGACGAGGCGGAACTCGAGGCGCTGTTCGATCTCGCCGAGCTCTCGCCCTCGGTCGGCAACAGCCAGCCCTGGCGCTGGGTGCGCTTCGACGGCGCGGCCGCGCGAGCCGCCGTGCGCGCGAGCTTCGCGCGCTGCAACGCAGCCGCGCTCGCCGACCAATCGGGCGGACGCGCCGCGCTCTACGCGACGCTGAAGCTCGAAGGTCTCGACCGCGCGCCCGCCCAATTCGCCGTGTTCTGCGACCGCGCCACCGCGCAAGGCCACGGACTGGGCGCCGCCACCATGCCCGAAGCGCTCGATTACTCGGTGGTGGCGCAGATCGTCGCGTTCTGGATCGCGGCGCGGGCGCGCGGGCTGGGGCTCGGCTGGGTGTCGATCCTCGATCCCGCCGACGTCGCCAAGGCGGCCGGCGCGCCGCCGGACTGGCGGTTCGTGGCCTATCTGTGCATAGGGCTGCCGTCGGAGGAACACGACGTGCCCGAATTGCAGCGCGCCGGCTGGCAGGCGCGAACCGGACGCGGGCGGACGGTTGCACGGGTTTGACGGCGAAGTTTTACGCCGCCGAAAGATTTAACGCTCCATAAGCGTAGGTCGACTCGGCGTCGGAGCTTTTGCGTGGCAATTCGATTCGGAAGGTCGTTGGCGGAGAAAACCGCGCCGGAAGCGGCGACGGCGACCGATTCCGTCGCGATCGCGGCCGAACGCCCGCTGTCGGACGACCCGCGCGCGGTCGAAATGGTTCGCCAGCTCGACGAGGACGTGGGCCTGATGGTGCGGCTGATCGGCCACGCGGCCGAGCGCGCGCAGGCCAAGGTCGACGAGAACCAGGCCGCGGTGGCGCGCATCCGCGCCGCCAGCCGGCTGGCGACCTCCGCCTCGGCCAAGGCGACCGAAGTCGCCGCCGATCTCGCCACCACGACCGGCCGCCTGCTCGAATCGGCCAAGGAAATCGCCGAGACCGGCGCCACCGCGGACGGCATCGCGCGCGACGCGCGCGGCGTGGCCGCCGACGTCGACGAGGGCATGCGCGCGCTGGTGCGCGCGGTCGCCGACATGGCGGAAGCTTCGCGGCTGATCGCGGCGGTGGCGCGGCGCACGAACGTGCTCTCGATCAACGCCGCGCTCGAAGCCGCCCGCGCGGGCGTGAACGGCGAAGGCTTCACCTCCGTGGCCGACGCGGTGCGCGACCTCGCCTACGCGGCCGAACACGCCGCCCGCACCACCGCCTCGCGGCTGGGCGAACTCGAGACGGCGTCGTCGCGCAATGGCACCGCGGCGGCGCGCATCTCCGCGCTGTTCGGCCAGATCGACCCGCTGTTGCGCACCATCGGCGCGCGCGCCGCGGCGCAGAAGGACGACACGGCCGCCGCCGCCGCCATGGGCGCCGAGGGCGCGCGCTTCGCCGCCGACGTTTCGCGCGGCGCGGCGGAGGTGGCCGAACACGCCCGGGTGGCGGACGAGGCGGCGGACGCTGCGGCCGCGGCGTCCGGACAGATGGCCGAGATCGTGCGGCGGCACGGCCGGCGCGCCACCGTCTTCCTAAGCGAGGCCTTCGAGGGCGAACGGCGCAAGTCCGAACGCCTGCCGGCACGCCTGCACGGCTTCGTCGAAATGAGCGGCGAGACGGTCGCCGTCGAGACGCTTGATCTCTCGCGCGGCGGCGCCTTGTTGCGCTGCCCTGGCGGCCGCTGGATCAAGGGCGCCCAGGCGCGCCTGTTGCTGCGCGACGTGGGATCGATCGACATCCGCGTCGTCGGCGTTTCGGAACTCGGCGTCCACGCCAAGTTCCTGGCGATGGCGGAATCCGATTCACGGCGCGTCGACGCGCTGCTCGCCAAGTTGCGGGACGAACACGAACCGTTCATGCGGCTCGCCCGCGCCGGCGCCGACGCCGCGGCGAAGGCGATGGAAGGGGGACTGGCACGCGGGGAAGTCTTCCTCGAAGAGCTGATCACGTCGCGTTACGCGCCGATTCCGGAAACCGAGCCGATCCAATACGAGACCCAAGCGCTCTCGTTCTACGAGAGACATTTTCCGGCGATCATCGAACCGTATTATGAGATGAAGCCGGAGCCCGTGGTGGCTGTTCTATCGGATCGAAACGGCTACCTTCCGGTGCACCACCCGCGATACTCGCTTCCTCAGCAAATTGGACAAACTCACTGGAATGACTTAAATTCAAGAAATAAGCGCATTATGGACAAATGGCAAAGTCTCGCAGCTTCGCGGAATCGGCATTTATTTCATGTTCGTATATTTCTAAGGGAAATGTCGGACGGTCAAACGGTTGTTATTAAAAATTATTGCGCACCTATATTCGTAAGAGGTTTTCATTGGGGAAATATGGTAGTTGGATTCTCGATTTGATTTTTTCAAATCGAGAATCACGCCACTTCTATTGGATCGCGCTCACATGCACGCCACGAGGCTGTACGTCTTGTAACCGACGCGGAATTCGTCGCGCGTCCATCCGTCGACGTCATGCGAACCGAACCGGCCTGGATATTCCGCAGGGTGGAACTGGTTCTTGTCGTCGGAGAGGTGCAAATGATGGCCTTCCGGCGGCCGGAACCCGTTGATCTGGAAAGCCGCGGCTTCCGGATCGCGGTCGAAATCGGCGAGCAGCGTCGGGTTCTCGTACACCGCCTTGGCGATCTCGCGCATCTTGGTGACGTCGGTTTCGGTCAGGTAGTTCGGGATGGCCATTGGCTCCTCCTTCAGGGTTAACGAGACATTAACGTCCCGGCCCGCGGAGGTTGGATAGCGGCGCCATCCAAAGTCAGTCGGCACAATGGCCACGGCCTGCCCCGGTCTGGACCGACATGGCTCCAGCAAGTTACTGATATGAAAACGAAAACGCCCTCGAAGCGAGGGCGTTTTCGATGCCTGTGGATAACGGGGATTGAGGGGATCGTCAGGTCCCGGTCTGCGTCCCGTCACGCATGGGCGTGCACGTCGGACCACACCTTCTTCTTCGTAAAATAGGCGAGGAAGGCGAAGGCGATCAGGAACGCCATCACCCGAAAGCCGATCCGCTTGCGCGCGTCGAGCGAGGGCTCGGCGGCCCACATCAGGAAGGCGGCGACGTCCTTCGACACCTGCTCCTTCGTGACCGGCGTGCCGTCGGTGTAGAAGCCCGCGTTCAGCGCCTTGCCGGTCTTGGGATCGAACAGCGAGTCGAGCGGGGAGGGCATCGCGATCGCGTGGCCGGGGAAGTAGAGGTTCCACTTGCGATCCTCCGGCTTCGAATAGCCGTTGAGGATCGCGTAAATCCAATCCGGTCCCTGTTCCTGATATTGCGTGAACAGGTTGACGACGAACCACGGGAAGCCGTCGGAGAACGAGCGCGCCTTGGCGAGCAGGTTCATGTTGGGCGGCGCCTTGCCGAACGCGGCCGCGGCGGCCGCCTTGTTGGCGAAGATCCACGGGATCGTGTCCGCAGGCCGGCCCGGCCGCTTGATCGCCTCGCCCTTGTCGTTCACGTCGTCGATTTGATAGGTCGCCGCCAGCGCCTCGACCTGCCCCTTCGAGAACTCCGGCCCGCCCGGCTGCGACAGCGTGCGGAACGGGATGCCCAGCGCGTGGCAGTTCGAGCAGACTTCCTTGTAGACCTTGAAGCCGCGCTGCAATTGCGCCGTGTCGTAGCGGCCGAACGGCCCGGCGAAGCTCCACGACTGGTGCGTCGGGATCGGCTGCTCCTCCGCCTGTTGCGCGAAGGCGGGCGCGGCGAGCGCAAACGCGGCGCACAGCGCGAGCGGACGGACGAGCGAGCGGAGGATGGACGGGATCATGGCGCGTTCCGGTCGGGTCATTGTCTCGACTTTCCTCACTCGGCCGGCGCGGGCGACGGCAGGATCGAGTCGGCGATCGTGGGGGGCACGGGCTTGGTCTTCTCGACGAGGCCCAGCACCGGAAGCACGACGATGAAATAGCCGAAGTAGCAGACCGCGAGGATCTGCGAGGCGATCACGTAGCCGCCCGTCGGTTCCTGCGCGCCGAGATAGCCCAGCCCCACCGCGCTGGCGACGAACAGCCAGAAGAACAGCTTGAACGCCGGCCGGAAGCGGCCCGAGCGCACCTGCGACGTGTCGAGCCAAGGCAGGAACGCCGTGATGCCCACCGCGGCGACGAGCGCGATGACGCCGAGCAGCTTGTTGGGGATCGAACGCAGGATCGCGTAATAGGGCAGGAAATACCATTCCGGCACGATGTGCGCTGGCGTCTGCAGCGCGTTCGCCTTGATGTAATTGTCGGCGTCGCCGAGGTAGTTGGGCGTGTAGAACACGAACCACGCGTAGACGATCATGAAGCAGACGATGGCGAAACCGTCCTTCGCCGTCGCGTAGGGCGTGAAGGGCACCGTGTCGCGCGCGACGTCCTTCACCTCGACGCCGGCCGGGTTGTTCTGGCCGACCACGTGCAGCGCCCAGACGTGCAGCACCACCGCGCCCGCGATCATGAAGGGCAGCAGGTAATGCAGCGAGAAGAAGCGGTTCAGCGTCGGGTTGTCGACGCTGTAGCCGCCCCATAGCCAAGCGGTGATCGAGTCGCCGACGAAGGGAATCGCCGAGAACAGGCTGGTGATGACCTTGGCGCCCCACAGGCTCATATTGCCCCAGGGCAGCACGTAGCCCATGAACGCGGTGGCGAACATCAGCAGGAAGATGACGACGCCGAGCAGCCACAGCACTTCGCGCGGCGCCTTGTAGGAGCCGTAATACATGCCCCTCAGGATGTGCAGGTAGGCGGCGGCGAAGAACATCGAGGCGCCGTTGGAATGCAGGTAGCGCAGCATCCAGCCGAAATTGACGTCGCGCATGACGTATTCGACCGAGCCGAACGCCAGCGTCGCTTCGGGCGTGTAATGCATCGCCAGCACGACGCCGGTCACGATCTGCGCGGCCAGCATGAAGCTGAGGATGCCGCCGAACGTCCACATGTAATTGAGGTTGCGCGGCGTCGGATAGGCGACGAAGGACGAATGGATCAGCCCGCCCAGCGGCAGGCGCTCCTCGAACCAGCGGCCGAGCGCGCTCTTGGGGACGTAGGTCGAGGGTCCGCTCATCGGTCTCTCTCTGGAATTGGCGTGGCGGGAAGGCCGCGGGTCAGCCGATGGTGATCTTGGTCGGGCCGTCGAACTTGTAGGCCGGCACGGCGAGGTTCAGCGGCGCCGGACCCTGCCGGATGCGGCCCGACGTGTCGTAGACCGAGCCGTGGCACGGGCAGAGCCAGCCGCCGTATTGTCCTTGATGGTCGAGCGGGATGCAGCCGAGATGCGTGCAGACGCCCACCAGGATCAGCCATTCCGGCTTCTGCACGCGCTGCGCGTCGGTCTGGGGATCGCGCAGGTCGGACAGCTTGGTGTCCTCGGCCGCCT
>JAGWKJ010000167.1 GCA_028865375.1 Hyphomicrobiales bacterium
CCGTTTGTTCCAGGGCATGACGGTGCTCGAGAACCTGATCGTGGCGCAGCACAACGCGCTGATGCGCGCGTCGGGCTTCACGGTGGCCGGCCTGTTCGCCGCGCCGTCTTGGCGGGCGGGCGAAAAGGCCGCCGTCGACCTCGCGGTCGCCTGGCTCGAGCGCATCGGTCTTATCGAGCGCGCCGACGATCCGGCGGGCGACCTGCCTTACGGCGATCAGCGCCGTCTCGAGATCGCGCGCGCGATGTGTACGGGACCGAAGCTTCTGTGCCTCGACGAACCGGCAGCCGGCCTCAACCCGCGAGAGTCCGGCGACCTCAACGCGCTGTTGCGATCGATCCGCGACAAGGACGGCACGTCGGTGCTGCTGATCGAGCACGACATGTCGGTCGTGATGCAGATTTCCGACCACGTCGTCGTGCTCGACTACGGCCAAAAGATCGCCGACGGAGACCCGAAGTCGGTGGCGAGCGACCCCAAGGTCATCGCCGCCTATCTCGGCGTCGAGGAGGAGGACGAGGTGGCCAAGGCCGAAGCGGAGATGACGTCGTGAGCGCCGCCGCCCAATCCGCCGTCGCGGCGGCCGCGACCGGGCCGACCCCCGAACCGATCCTCGAGATCAAGGGCGTCGAGGCCTTCTACGGCAAGATCCAGGCGCTGAAGGGCGTCGACATCACTGTCGGCAAGGGCGAGATCGTGACGCTGATCGGCGCCAACGGCGCTGGCAAGTCGACCACGATGATGACGATCTTCGGCGCGCCGCGCGCGCGGCGGGGCACGATCCGGTTCGACGGCGTCGACATCACGGGCGAGGCGACCCACCGCATCGCGCGGATGCGGATCGCGCAATCGCCGGAAGGCCGCCGCATCTTTCCGCGCATGACCGTCCACGAGAACCTCCAGATGGGGGCCTCGCTCGACAAGCTGAAGTATTTCTCCGAGGACGTGGAGAAGGTGTTCGCGCTGTTCCCGCGCCTCAAGGAGCGCGCCGAGCAGCGCGGCGGCACGCTTTCGGGCGGCGAGCAGCAGATGCTGGCGATCGCGCGCGCGCTGATGATGCGGCCGCGCCTGCTTCTGCTCGACGAGCCGTCGCTGGGCCTCGCGCCGCTGGTGGCCAAGCAGATCTTCGCGGCGATCGCAGAGCTCAACCGCTCGCAGGGGCTCAGCGTGTTCCTCGTCGAACAGGACGCGTTCCACGCCCTGAAGCTCGCGCACCGGGGCTACGTCATGGTCAACGGGGCGATCACGATGCAGGGCACCGGCAAGGAATTGCTGGCGCGGCCCGAGGTTCGGTCGGCCTATCTCGAAGGAGGCCATTGATGGCGGGCTTCCTCTATCCCGACGCGCCTTGGGCGGCGTTCGGCTTCGTCCTGTTCACGCTGATCCTGGGCGGCGGCGGCGCCTATGCCAGCGGCCGCGCCGTGGCGCTGACGTGGCGGCCGGCTTGGCAGGTCGTGGTGTCGGCGCTGCTGCTCGCGTTGGCGGCGCGCTTCCTGCATTTCGCCCTGCTCGACGAATACCTGACCTCGCTCCACTATTACGCGGTGGCCGCCGTCATCCTGACGGCGCTTGCGTTCGCCGGCTTCCGCGTCACGCGGGCCGCGCAGATGAAGGCGAAATATCCGTGGCTGTTCGGCGCCGCGAAGGCGTGACGGAGCGCCGCCGCGGCCGCGTTAACCGCGACGGCGGCGGATGGTTCACGTCGCAACTTTCCGTTCGACAAACGGCGGGCGGGTTGCGATGATCGGGCAGGGGCGGCGCCCTTCGGCGCCGGCCGTTTGCGCGTCCCGGCGAGGCCGGGGCGCCGTTTGGAGGGGAGTGCACATATGTCGAAGACATGGATGGGCGGCCTGATTCTCGCCGCCGGCTTGGCTTACGCCGGCGCGGCGCAGGCCGACGTCAAAATGGCGGTCGCGGGCCCGATCACGGGCGCGAACGCCTCGTTCGGCAAGCAGGAGCAGATGGGCGTCGAGCAGGCCGTCAAGGATCTCAACGCCAAGGGCGGCATCCTCGGCCAGAAGGTCACGGTCGAGGTCGGCGACGACGCGGCCGATCCCAAGCAAGGCGTCTCGGTCGCCAACAAGTTCGTCGGCGACGGCATCCAGTTCGTGATCGGCCACTTCAACTCGGGCGTGTCGATCCCGGCCTCGGACGTCTACAAGGACAACAACATCCTGATGATCACGCCGTCGTCGACCAACCCGACGCTGACGGAACGCGGCTACACCGAGGTGTTCCGCACCTGCGGCCGCGACGACCAGCAAGGCGCGCTCTGGGCGGCTTGGGCGCTGGGACCGGGCAAGGGCAAGAAGATCGCGGTGGTCGACGACAAGACCACCTACGGCAAGGGCCTCGCGCAGGCCGCGCTCGACGTGATGCACAAGGGCGGCGCCAAGGAAGTGCTGTATGACGAGGTGAACACGGGCGAGAAAGACTATTCGGCCGTCGTCGCCAAGATCAAGGCATCGGGCGCCGAATACCTGATGTGGGGCGGCCTGTTCACGGAAGGCGGCCTGATCCTGCGCCAGCTGCGCGACCAAGGCTCCAACGTGGTGATGATCTCGGGCGACGGCATCACCGGCGCCGAGTTCGGCAACATCGCCGGCCCGGGCGTGGTGGGCACGAAGATGTCGTTCGGCCCCGAGCCGCGCGACAACCCGGCCGCCGCGCCGGTCGTCGCCGAGTTCAAGGCCGCCGGCTACGATCCGGAAGGCTACACGCTCTATTCCTACGCCGGCGTGCAGATCATCGCGCAGGCGGCGGCGGCGGCGAAGTCGACCGATCCGGCCAAGGTGGCCGCGGTCATGCACTCGGGCATGGCGTTCCACACCGTGCTCGGCGACATCGCCTACGACAAGAAGGGCGACCGCACGACCGCCGACTACGTGTGGTACACGTGGGTCAAGGGCGCCGACGGCAAGGTCGCCTACAAGCAGGACAAGTGAGCGGCGCGCCGACCCCTCCGGGGGTCGGCGAACCCCGTCAAACGCGACGGGCCGCCCCAAGGGCGGCCCGTTTCGATTCCGGCCTTCGGCATCCGCTTCAGAGCCTCACGCCCTCGTTGAAATCGGCGTCCGGGATCGGCTTGGCGAATTCCACGGCGAAGCCGCCCGGCAGCGCGCGCACGATCTGGGCGGTCGTCGAGCCGATCAATATCGAGGCGCCGATCTGGGGCGCGGCTTCGGTTTCCAGCGCCGCGCCGGAGATCGACACGTCGACCAGCTTGCCGAGATATTCGCGGCCGTCGGCGAGCTTGACCGCGACCCGCGGATGGAGCGGCGCGATGCGTTCGTGGCGGCGATCCTCGGGCATGCCGAGCGCGTGGCGGTTGGCCAGCCACGTCAGCTGGTCGGCGACCTTTTCGCGCTTGACCACGGGAAGCGAGAACTCGACGGCGAAACCGTCGTCGAAGGCGACGGCGACCGTGCCTTCGATTCGGCCGAGCTGCTCGAAGTAGCAGACGACGCGTTCGCCGGGCTTGCCCTTGACCGCCGCGACCAGCCGCGCCGCGCCCGGCGACACTTCGACGGTCGAACAAGCATATTCCCGGCGGTCGGACAGCATGTAACGGCCCAGCAGCGTCAACGTCATGCGCTGATGACGCCGCCGTTCGTCGGGCCGCTGTCGCTCTTGGATCGTGGCGGTCGCGTTCAAATCGTTCACCGGGCGTGGGTTCGAAGCCCCCGCACGCTACCCGCCGGCGCTTAAGCGGGGCTTAACGGGACCGCAAAACTCCCGCCATGCCCCCTTCGATGACGCGCATGGCGGGCCGGGCCGGGGAGGCGCGCGGCCGTTCGGCGCCGTCTTCGCGGAACAGGCTGCGGACGGGGCCGAGTTCGAGCGGGTCGGTGGGGATCAATCCGAGCCAGGTCGGCGCCTCGTCGGTCGCGAGCGATCCCAACAGGCGGGCATGGGTCCGTCCTCGGTGGCGCAGGGGCAGGAGGAGGAGTTCGTAGCGCGCGGGGGCGAGGCCGCGCGGCGCGGCGATGACGCCCGCAACGGCGGGAGTCTGGCCGTCGCAGACGCCGTCGACGAGCGCGACGACCGCGGCGCGGTCCGTCTTGCGCCAGAGGTCGGCGAAGGGTTCGCCGCGCGGCTCGCGCAGGATCAGCGACGCGATTCGCGAACCCGCGAGACGGACGCGATGCGCGCCGTCGTCGGCATATTCGAGCACGAACGTGTCCGACAGCGCGTCGCCGACGGCCACGGGATCGACCTCCGCGCGTTCGGGCGCGGCGCGCTCGCCCCTCAGGGCGTTCCAATGCGCGAACAATTCCCGCGTCGTCCGTTGTTTCATTTCGCGCCGTCCGTGCCGTTTCGGCGCCGCGCGCGATCGCGCGAAGCCGTCTCGACGCGTCGTCGCAAACCCCGTGCCGACGCCGAAATTAACGTTAAGGGAAGGTTCGCATTGCCCGCGCCGCCCGTCCGTGAGACCGTCAAGTCGCTCCAGAGACGGCGCCGGTGGAACTCTCCAGCCGCCGAAGCGCCGGAAAATCCGATGCCCCGCACGCTCCTGCGGGGCGAAAGAGGCGGAACCCGTCGCTCCGCGGGTTCCGCCTCTCGCGTTTCGGACCCGTTCCGACCGCTCGGCGCCGACCCGCGAAACGTTAACGCGCCCGGTCCGAAGCCGCCCCGGAATCGCAAGATCGCCGCTGGACAAGCCTCCGGGCGCTTCCTATAAGCCCGCGTCCCGCGACGGCCTTGCCGGCCCCGCGCCGGGGCCCAGGTAGCTCAGTTGGTAGAGCATGCGATTGAAAATCGCAGTGTCGGTGGTTCGATTCCGCCCCTGGGCACCATCTTCCCGAAGCGCGTTCGTCCCGAGGTCGCGGCGATGGTTCGTCGTCAGCGCGCGGCCATTCCCGCGCCGAGCCGCATCGCGCGCCGCCTGAGCGGCCCGATCGCGACCAGCGCGCCGATGCCCAACGCCCGCACGGCGTCGAACGGGCCGCCGGCGAGTGGCGCCTCGTTGAGGAGTCCGACGCCCAGCGTGCGGGTCGCCACGTCGGACGATCGCGCGCGCGAATAGTCGACCATCGCGGCCTCGCCGCCGGGGTCGCCGTGCGCGGCGGCCGCTTCGGCGACGGCGAACGCGTCGCGCAGGCCGAGGTTCAGCCCTTGCGCGCCGATGGGCGGGAACGCGTGGGCGGCGTCACCCACCAGCGCCAGTCGCGGGGCGACCATCGAGGTCGCGCGCATCGTTTCGAGCGGGAACAGGCCGCGCGGACCCACGACCCGCATCGCGCCCCATAGGCGGCGGGCGCCGCGCCCGACCTCGTCGGCGAAACCGGAATCGTCGAGCCGCGCCAGCCGCGCCGCCTCGGCGGGCGACGTCACCCAGACGAGGCTCGAACGCGGGCGGCCGTCGGCGCCGTCGCGCATCGGCACGAAAGTGAAAGGCCCCGCGCGGCGGTGGAACTCGGTCGACAGGCCGCAATGGGGCCGGTCGTGCGACAGGATCGCCGTCACCGCGGATTGCGGCCAGGGCGCGCGCCGCGTCGCGATGCCGGCCGAGGCGCGCGTCGGCGAATCCCGGCCGTCGGCGGCCACGACGAGCCGAGCCGAGAGCGCCTCGCCGTCGTGCGGCGCCAGCGTCGCGGCGTCGTCTCCGAAAGCGACATGCGCGATCTTGGCCTCGCGCCGCGCCAATCGCGGGGCCGCGCGCGCGGCCCCT
>JAGWKJ010000168.1 GCA_028865375.1 Hyphomicrobiales bacterium
GTGGAACGGCGTCGCGCCGCCGGCCCACGCCGACGCCGCGGTCGCGCTCACCGGCGGGGCGGGCCGCATCGCCGCGGCGATGGACTTGCTGGCCGACGGCCGCGTCGGGCGGCTACTCGTGTCGGGCGTCAACAAGTCGGTGACCAAGGCCTCTTTCGCCAAGGCGCGGCCCGGCGAGACCGCGCTCGTCGAGTGCTGCGTCGACCTCGGCTATGGCGCGCGCAACACGCGCGGCAACGCCGCGGAGGCCGCCGCCTGGGCGGTCGGTCGCGGCGTCAAGTCGGTCGTCGTGGTGACGTCGGCCTGGCACATGCCGCGCACGATGATGGAGTTCTCGCGCGCGATGCCCGGCGTCGCGCTCGTCGCCGATCCCGTGCCCCCGCCCGACGGCGTCGGGCCGTGGTGGCGGGATCCGCGGCTGGCGCGGATCGTGGCGTCGGAATACCTGAAATATCTCGCCTCGTTCGCCCACGTCCCCTACGATCCCGGCGACTTCACCGAGCCCGCGCCGATCGGCGTGCGCGGCGGCTCCTGAAGCGGGGCCGCCCCGTAGCTCACCACATGTCGAGCGCGGCGCGGGCGTCGTCGGACATGCGGCTCTGGTCCCACGGCGGGTCGAACACCATGTCGACCTTGACGCCCGCCACGCCGCCGACCGCGCCGACGGCGGCCTCGACCCATTGCGGCATCTCGCCGGCGACCGGGCAGGCGGGCGCGGTCAGCGTCATGTCGATCGTCACGAAGCGGTCGCCGTCGATCTCCACCCGGTAGATCAGTCCGAGCTCGTAGATGTCGGCGGGGATCTCGGGGTCGAACACCGTCTTCAGCGCGGCGACGATGTCGTCGGTCAGGCGGTCGAGTTCGGCGGCCGGCAAGTCCGGCGCGCGCTCGAACGTCGTGCGGCCGGCGGCCTGTCCGGCGTCCGGCGCGGTCGGGGTCGTTGGCTTGTCGTCCATGGCGGCCTCAGGCGAACAGGGCGCGCGCGCGCTCGAGCGCGGCGGCGAGCGCGTCGATTTCCTGCGCCGTGTTGTAGGCGGCGAAGGACGCGCGGCAGGTGGAGGTGACGCCGAAGCGCGCCAGCAGGGGCTGCGCGCAATGCGTGCCGGCCCGCACGGCCACGCCCATGCGGTCGATCACGGTGGCGACGTCGTGGGCGTGCGCGTTCCCCAGCTCGAAGGAGACGATCGGCCCCTTGCCGGGCGCGTTCCCGAAGATGCGCAGGCCCGGCACGCGCGACAGGGCGTCGTGCGCGCGCCGCGTCAGCGCCGCCTCGTGGGCGCGGATCGCGTCGCGGCCGACGCCCTCCATCCAATCGAGCGCGGCGCCCAGCCCGATCGCCTCGACGATGGGCGGCGTGCCGGCCTCGAAACGGTGCGGCGGCGCGGCGTAGGTCACGCGTTCGCGCGTCACTTCCGCGATCATCTCGCCGCCCCCGTTGAACGGGGGCAGGGCATCGAGCGCCTCGGGCCGGCCCCACAGCGCGCCGATGCCAGTCGGGCCGTAGAGCTTGTGGCCGGTGACGACATAGAAGTCGCAGCCGAGCGCCCTCACGTCGACGTCGAGGTGCACGGCGCCCTGCGAGCCGTCCACCACGACCAGCGCGCCGGCCTCGCGCGCGAGCCGCGCCATCTCGGCGACGGGCGGCGCGGCGCCGAGCACGTTCGACATCTGCGTGATCGCCACGACCTTGGTGCGGTCGGTCAGCTGGCGGGCATAGGCGTCGATGTCGATGGCGCCGTCGTCGTCGACCTCGATCCATTTCAGGACGGCGCCGCGCCGCTCGCGCAGGAAGTGCCACGGCACGATGTTGGAATGGTGCTCCATCGTCGAGAGCAGGATCTCGTCGCCCTCGCGGATCGTCGACAGCCCCAGCCCGTAGGCGACGAGGTTGAAGGCTTCCGTCGCCGAGCGCGTGAACACGATCTCGTCGGCCGATCCCGCGCCCAGGAACCGCCGCACCTGCTCGCGCGACGCCTCGAAGGCCTCGGTCGCCGCGTTGGCGAGGAAATGCAGGCCGCGGTGGACGTTGGCATATTCACGCTCGTAGGCGGCGACCATGCGCTCGACGACGGCGCGCGGCTTCTGCGCGGAGGCGGCGTTGTCGAGATAGACGAGAGGCCTCCCGTAGGGCCGCGTCGACAGGATCGGGAACTGGGCCCGGATCGCCTCGACGTCGTATGGCGCGCGCGCGTCCATCGCCTCGCCCCTCAGGCCGCCCTGGCGGCGAGCCAGGCGGCGAGGCGGCGGTCGGCCTCTCCGCGCGCGGGCGCGAAGGCGATCCGGTCGAGCGCCTCGGCTGCGAAACCCTCCAGCATCAGCGCCTCGGCGACCGCCCTCGGTATGCCGCGCGCGCGCAAGTAGAACAGTTCGGCCTCGTCGAGCGCGCCGCAGGTCGCGCCGTGGCCGCACACCACGTCGTCGGCGAAGATCTCGAGCTCCGGCTTGTTTTCCATCGAGGCCCCGTCCGACAGCAGGACGGCGTTGCTTTTCATCGAGCCGTCGGTCTTCTGCGCGCCGGGCTTCACGATCACCTTGCCCTGGTAGACGCCGGTCGCTTCGTCGGCGACGACGTGGCGGAAGAACTCGCGGCTCTCGCCATGCGTCGAATCGTGTTCGACGACGAGCGTCGCGTCGGCGTGCGCGCGGCCGCCCAGCAGCGACAGGCCGCCCAACGCGATCTTCGCGCGCGGGCCGCGCTGCCGCACGAACGGCTGGCGGCGCGTGAAGGCGCGGTCGGCGACGAAGCCGAAGTCGGCGAATTCGGAATCGGCCGCGAGGTCGGCGAGGACCGTCTCGACGCAAACCGTCCCCTCGGCCTCGGCGTGGAAGGCGACGCGCGAGGCGCGCGCGCGCGGCTCCAGCGCGAACGCGCTCGCCGCGTGGCGCTGGGTCCTGTCGCCGTCGAAGGTCTCCACGAGGTCGAGGCCCGCGCCGTCGCCGAGCCGGAACGCGAGCCGCGACACGCAGGCGCCCGCGGCGCCGGTGGCGAGATGGGCGACGTGGATCGTCGCCGTGCCGCCCGCCGCGACCTCGGCGAGGAACCCGCCCTGCATGAAGGCCGAATTGTAGCCGACCATCGCGTCGCCGACGCCCAGCCCGTCGGGCGCGAACAGGCCCGCCGCGTCGGTCCGCGCGAGCGCGTCGTCGAAGGGCGTCAACGTCGCACCGGCGGGCGCGGCGTCGGAGAGCGAGGCGACGAAATGGCCGTCGACGAGGACGAGCCGGGCCGCGTCGGCGAAGCGCGGCAGCGCCGCCAGCAGGGCGAGGGCGCGGTCGAGCGCGGCCGGGCCGGGCGCGCCGACGGGCGCCGCTTGGGCGTCGAACACGGCCGCGAGGTCGGAATAGTGCCACGCTTCGACGCGCCGGTCCGGCGCGCCGGTCTGCGCGAAGCGCGCGAAGCCGGCCGTCCGCACCGGATGGGCGGGCAGGCGCGCGAAGGCGGCGGCGAGCGCCTCAGGCGGCGTCGACATGGTCGCGGTATCCGTTCTTCTCGAGTTCGAGCGCCAGCTCCGGACCGCCGCTCGTCACGATGCGGCCCTTCGACATCACGTGCACCGTGTCGGGCCGGACGTGGTCGAGCAGCCGCTGGTAATGCGTGATGACGAGGAACGCGCGGTCCTTGCCGCGCAGCGCGTTGACGCCGGCCGAGACGACCCGCAGGGCGTCGATGTCGAGCCCGCTGTCGGTCTCGTCGAGGATCGCGCAGCGCGGCTCCAGCAGCGCCATCTGGAGGATTTCCATCCGCTTCTTCTCGCCGCCGGAGAAGCCGACGTTGAGCGGCCGCTTCAGCATCTCGGGATCGACCGAGAGCGACTTGGCCGCTTCGCGCACGCGGCGCAGGAAGTCGGGAGCGGACAGCTCCGGCTCGCCGCGCGTCTTGCGCTGCGCGTTCATCGCCGCCTTGAGGAAGGTCATGGTCGCGACGCCGGGGATCTCGACCGGATATTGGAACGCGAGGAACAGGCCCTTGGCCGCGCGCTCCTCCGGGTCGAGGCCCAGGATGTCGTCGCCGTCGAGCGTGGCTTCCCCCGACGTCACCTCGTAGTCGCCGCGGCCGGCGAGAACGTACGACAGCGTCGACTTGCCCGAGCCGTTGGGACCCATGATGGCGGCGACTTCGCCGGGCTTCACGGTCAGCGACAGCCCGTCGACGATGGTGCGGCCGGGGATGCCGGCGACGAGGTTCTTGATCTCGAGCATGTCGCGGCGCCTCACTTCTCGCCGTCGTAATAGTCGACCGCGCTGTCGGCGCGGCCCACGAAGCGCAGCCCGCCCTCCGCCGGCTTCGTCCAATCGAAGCGCGACAGCACGGCGAACTTGCCGGAATCCGGATATTCGACCGCGTCGGTGTCGTGGCGGTCGGAGATGCCGAGGTATTTCAGGTCGACCGTCCCGTCGTTGACGATCTGGTGGGCGAGCGCGCGACCCTTGCCGGCGGGAGCGGCGAGCACGTCGCCCGCCTTCACGGGATGGGTCTCGTCGCCGAAGCGGTACTGGCCCGTGCCTTCGAGGATGACGAACAATTCATTGGTGGCGTGGTGGACGTGGAAGGGAAACGCCTTCTTGCCCGGCGGCACGACCGTGTACATGCAGCCGATCCCGGTCGAGCCGATGGCGGCGCCGATCCGGCCGATCTTGGCGGCGAAGGCGCCGTCGGCGCCGCCGACGTCCATCAGCTTGGCGTCGGCCACGTTGAGCACGGGCTTGGGGCGATTCATGTCGGTCATCCCACGCTCCCTTCGAGCGACACCGCGATCAGCTTCTGCGCCTCGACCGCGAATTCCATCGGCAATTGCTGCAGCACGTCGCGGGCGAAGCCGTTGACGATCAGCGCGGTCGCCTCCTCGTCCGACAGGCCGCGGCTGCGGCAGTAGAACATCTGGTCCTCGGAGATCTTCGAGGTCGTGGCCTCGTGCTCCACGGTGGCGCGCGGGTTGCGCGCCTCGATATAGGGCACGGTGTGGGCGCCGCACGAGCCGCCGATCAGCAGCGAATCGCAATTGGTGAAGTTGCGCGCGCCCTCGGCGCGGCGGTGGATCGACACCCGGCCGCGGTAGGTGTTGTCGGAACGGCCCGCCGCGATGCCCTTGGAGATGACGCGGCTCTTCGTGCGCTTGCCGAGGTGCAGCATCTTGGTGCCGCTGTCGACCTGCTGGAAGCCGTTGGAGATCGCGATCGAGTAGAACTCGCCTTGGCTGTCGTCGCCGCGCAGGACGCACGAGGGATATTTCCACGTGATGGCGGAGCCGGTCTCGACCTGGGTCCAGGAGATCTTCGAGCGCGCGCCGCGGCAGTCGCCGCGCTTGGTCACGAAATTGTAGATGCCGCCCTTGCCCTGCGCGTCGCCCGGGTACCAGTTCTGCACCGTCGAATACTTGATCTCGGCGTCGTCGAGCGCGACCAGCTCGACGACCGCCGCGTGCAGCTGGTTCTCGTCGCGCTTTGGCGCCGTGCAGCCCTCGAGGTAGCTGACGTAGGCGCCCCTGTCGGCGACGATCAGCGTGCGCTCGAACTGGCCGGTGTTCTTTTCGTTGATGCGGAAATAGGTCGACAGCTCCATCGGGCAGCGCACGCCCTCGGGCACGTAGACGAACGAGCCGTCGGAGAACACCGCCGAGTTGAGCGTGGCGAAGAAGTTGTCGG
>JAGWKJ010000169.1 GCA_028865375.1 Hyphomicrobiales bacterium
GGGCGCGCGGGCGAGGTCGAGCGTCGCCACGCCTTGCGCCGGCTTGCCGCGGCCGGTGAACTTCGGGTGTCGCAGCGTGCGCAGGGCGTCGTCGCGGCCGGCCTTCCAATGCTCCTCCATCGTCAGGCGCGAGAACTCGTAGTCCTTCGCCGCGCCTTCGAACGCCTCGCGGGCGTGGATCAGCTGCACGATCGTCACCGCCGCGTCGCAGCCCCGTTCGGCCAGCAGCTTGGCGTCGGGATCGTCGCGAAGGTCCTTGGGCAGTTTCGCCGTCAGGCGACGCGCGGCGCGGCGCAGCGTCTGCAACTCCTTGAATACGTCGGTGTTCATGCGCGTGCGGCTCGAATAGCGGATGTCCTTCTCGCGCCGGCCCACGTCGTCCATGTTGCGCGGCACGGCGCCGCGCGCGGGAAACACGTCGACCTGGAACACCAGCCAATCGCGGCGAGGAACATCGTATTCGAGCACGTATTGCAGCGGCGTGTTGGAAACGAGCCCGCCGTCCCAATAATGCGCACCGTCGATCTCGACCGCGGGAAAGCCCGGCGGCAGCGCGGCGCTCGCCATCACGTGCTCGGCGCGCAGGCGCGTCGACTTGCCGTCGAAATACGCGAAATTGCCGGTGGCGACGTCGACCGCCCCCACGCTGAGCCGCGGCCCGCCGTCGGCGAGGTAGTCGAAGTCGACCAGTTCCTCGAGCGTCGCGCGCAATGGGCCGGTGTCGTAATAGCTCGCGGTTTCCGGATCGTCGTCGATCCCCGCCAGCGGCGGCGGCACGCGCGGCTCGAAAAACCCCGGCGCGCCGAAGCCCGCCGCATATGCCGCGCTGGCCTGCGAAAACGCCGCCCGCATCCATTCGCCGGGGAAAAGAGGTCCGCCCGGCACGCCCGAGGTCACGCGCTCCCAGAACGCACGCAGCTTGGCGACGCGGTCCTTGGCGCGATTGCCGGCGATGATGGCCGCGTTGATCGCGCCGATCGAGATGCCGGCCGCCCATTGCGGCTCGAAGCCGCCCTCGCTCAGCGCTTCATAGGCGCCGGCTTGGTAGGCGCCCAGCGCGCCGCCGCCCTGCAACACGAGCGCGACGGGTTCGTCCGGTTTCGCCGCCGCCATCCCAGACCTCCGACCCGAGGGGCCGGCGTGCACGGACCGTGCGACGAAATCAAGACGCCGGACGCTTCGTTCGCGGGCGCCCGTTCAGCGCACCATCACGACCGGCGTGCCCACTGAGACGCGCGCGAACAGGTCGGTCACGTCCTCGTTGCGCATCCGGATGCAGCCGTAGGACGCCGCGGTGCCGACCGACTTGCGCATCCAGGCATTGGTTCCGTGGATCGCGATCTCCGACTTCGCTAGCATCATCGCGCGCGCGCCCATCGGATTGTGCGGCGAGCCGCCGGGGATCACCTCGGGCAGCTCGGGGTGGTCGACCTTCACGGAAGCCGGCGGCGACCAATCGGGCCGCACGTATTTGCCGACGATGCGGGTCTCGCCGAACCATTTCTTGTCCCACTTCGGCACCGCGACCGGATATTCGATCGCCTTGCCGCCGCCCAGCGACAGGAACAATTCGCGCTTGGCGTCGCTGATGACGATCGTGCCGGCCGGCCAAGCGCCCGGCATGTCCGCCAGGCGCGCGGCGCGCGCGAGGCCGGGCGCGACGGCGGCCAAGGCGATCGCGACGAGAAACAAGACTGCACGCTTGGGCACGGACGCCTCCTTGGCTTTCGGAGACGACCATAGGCGCGTCGGGCCATGGCGCGAGCCAATGGTGAATTAATCGTCAATCGGTAAATTTACGCCTTTCCCTTAATGGGACGGTGCTTCGCCTCGCGCCCTCGACAACCCCTTCCGCCTCGCGTATGAGCGCGCCCGTCAACTGACAACAGCGCGCCGAAACGCGCGCCGGCCCCGCCGGCGCATCGGCAGGAGTGCAACGTGAACATCATCCAGACGCTCGAGAAAGAGCAGGCGACCAAGCTCGCCGCCCAGCGCGCCGTGCCCGAGTTCCGCCCCGGCGACACGGTCATCGTCAACGTGAAGGTGAAGGAAGGCGACCGCGTCCGCGTGCAGGCCTATGAAGGCGTTTGCATCGCGCGCAACGGCGGCGGCCTCAACGAGAGCTTCACCGTCCGCAAGATTTCCTACGGCGAGGGCGTGGAACGCGTGTTCCCGATCCACTCGCCCAACATCGATTCCATCAAGGTGTCGCGCAAGGGCAAGGTGCGCCGCGCCAAGCTCTATTACCTGCGCGATCGCCGCGGCAAGTCGGCCCGCATCGCCGAGCGCTTGGACAACGAATCCGCCGCTGCGCCGGCGGCCGCCAAGGCCGCGGGCGTCGCCGACGACCTGTCGCTGATCTCCGGCATCGGGCCCGTCCACGCAAAGCAGCTTCACGAACTCGGCTTCACCACCTTCGCCCAGATCGCCGCGCTGACCGCCGACCAGGTCAACGACCTCGAGGGCAAGCTGCACGCCGGCGCCAAGGTCGAGCACGAAGCTTGGGTCGCCCAGGCCAAGGAACTGATGGCGGGCAAGGCCGCGCGCGCCAAGAGCGACCGCGCCCGCCAGAAGAAGCCCGCCAAGAAGGCCTGACGAGGCGACGCCGCGTTCGACGCGCGGTTCGACGAATTGAAAGGCCGGCGGGGTCGCCCCCGCCGGCCTTCGTCGTTTCAGGCCGCCTGCGTCAGTGGATGCACAGGCGCGGGTTGGCCCGACAATCGACCGGCTTGCGCGGCGCCGGCGGAGGCCGGCGAATGACGGTCGGGTGGAAGCCCGGCCGGATCACGATCGGCTTGCGGTTGACGATCGTCGGCCGCGTCACCGTCGGGCGGAACGTGCCGGTCGAGGGATGGAACACCCCCGTCGGACTCCGCACGATCGGCGGGCAAGCCAGCGCGAGCGGCACACGAGCGCCGTTCGGGCACAGTTTGGTCAAGGGCGGCCGCGGCTTGTTCATGCACATCGCGTTGATCGAGATGCGCGAACCGTCGGGGCAGACCTTCGTCAGCGGTTGCGTCGGGCAGGCCACGGCCAACGGCAAACGTTGACCGTGGGCGCAGACGTGGAAGCCCGGCAACGGCGGGCAACGCCCGTCGATGGGCCGCGCCCCGCCGGGGCAGAATTGCGGCGGAGGCGGCGGCGGGAGCGGGCAGGCCACGCCCAACGGCAATCGCTGTCCGTTGGTGCAGACGTGGAAGCCCGGCAACGGCGGGCAACGCCCGTCGATGGGCCGCGCCCCGCCGGGGCAGAATTGCGGCGGAGGAGGCGGCGGGAGCGGGCACTGCACGCCGAACGGCAGGACTTGGCCGTTCCAGCATACGTGTCCGCCGGGCCAGCAGCGGCCGTCGCGCAGCCTGAAGCCGGGCCGGCAGAACCCGCCGGGCGGAGGCGGAGGCGGCAACGGGCACGCATAGCCGAACGGCAGATACGCGCCATTCCAGCAGATGTGCCCGACGACGCATTGACCGCCGATCATCGTCGTGCCCGGCCCGCAGCCCGCGGGTGGCGGCGGCATGACGCAATTGCCGTTCACGTCCGGGACGCTGCCCGCCGGGCATTGGATCAATGTCGGCGGAGGCGATTGGATCCGCGGCACGCAGACGCCATCCACGTTGCGCACCTCTCCGGGCGGACATTGCGGCGGGGGCGGAGGCGGAGGCGGAGGCGGCGGCGGCGCACAATTGATCCAATTGATCACCGTCACCACGTCATAGACGTTCCATATGAACGTCCAGTCGATCACCACCGTCTGGTAGACGATGATCGGCCAAGGTTGGAACGTCACGTCGATTTCGACGATCGGTCCCGTGACGTAGCTCGGCAACACGATCACGCCGATGCCCTCGACGAGGTCGATGTCGGTGACGAACTGCGTCTGCGTGAGCAGCGTCGGGATCTGCACGACCGGGGCCGATGCCGCGCCTTGGCAGCCGCCGTCGAACGTCGCGGTCTCCATGAAGGTCCAGAATCCGCCTTGGTTGAACTGGTCGGCGGTCATGGACTGCATGTCTTGGTCGGGCATCATCGGCGCCCAGCCGACCCATTGCGGGCTCGTGCGCCAGACGACCCAGCCCGGCGAGAAATCCTGGCCGGGAACCCAGATCCAGCCGAGCTGCGCGTCATGCGCCCAGCGGCCATAATGATGGACGATGGCGCCCCAGGGCGTCGCGTCCTGGTAGTACCAGCCGAGCGTCCGGGAATTCACCCAGTCACAGGCCATGTAGGGATGCCATCCCGGCGGGACCGTCTGCTGGCCGGGAACCCAGACCTCGCCATAGGCCTGCGTCTGTTGGAACGCGCCGTATTGCGACAGCGTGGCGCGGTCCTGGTCGGAGATCGCCGCGGGCGCCGGCTGGGCGGGCGGCGGGGCGGGCGGCGGGGCCGCCTGCGGGTCGTGGTGCTGTAGCTGCGCTTGGGCGATCGCGGGTTGCGCGAACGGGGGAAGCGCCGACAGCGTCGGCAGGGCGAGCAGGGCGAAGACGGCGGCGGCCGCGACGCTCCTCAATCTCCCGCCGACCTTTGCGAGCGTGGTCATGGTTCGCTCCTCGGGCTCAGATTTTGCGGGGGATGCAGCGGTTCTGGACGTTGACGATCAGCACGTGATGCCAAATCCAGTTCCACACGATGATGACTTGCGTGAACACTTCGACCGGCCAAGGATCGAACGTGACGTCGATCACGACGACCGGGCCGGTGACGTAGACGGGCAACACGACGATCGCGATGCCGTCGACGAACTCGACCCTCGTCACGAAGGTCGTGCCCTCGAGCAGCGCCGGCGTCATGGCGCCCGCCGTGACCGGCGCCGCGCAGGTCGTGCCGAACTTGGCGACCTCCATGAACAGCCAATCGTCCGCCTTTTCGAGCGCGGCCAGCGCGGCCGGGTCCTGCATGTCGAGGTCGGGCGGCATGGGCGCCCAGCCGATGTAGGTCGGACTCGTCCGCCACAGCACCCAGCCGGGGCTGAAGTCGGCGTCGGGCACCCAGAACCAGCCGGTGTGCGGATCGTTCTTCCAGCGCCCGTGATGATGGACGATGGCGCCCCATGGCGTCCGGTCGTCGAAGTACCAGCCAAGCCGTTCGGTCTTCACCCAATGGCACGGCGGATAGGGATGCCAGCCCTGCGGAACGGTCTGCTGGCCGGGGATCCAGATCTCGCCATAGGTCCGGTGCTGCGAGAACGCGCCGTATTGCGCGAGCGTCGCGCGCCGTTCGGGCGTCAGGGGATCGGGCGGCGGTTGTTGCGCGGCGGCGCCTGCGCCCGCCTGCGCCAGCGCCTTGGGCGCGGCGAGGACGGACGCTGTCGCGCCCAACGCAAGACCCGCCAAGAGCCGACGGCGCGACGGCGCCGGAGCTTCCCGTGCGGTCTGTGTCATGGCTGACCTCGTGATGCCGGAAGGGCGCCGGCGCGCGTGAGGAGGCTCACGTCGCCACTTTCGGGCGCATCGCGCGCGCGCGCTGTGCGCCGGCGCACAGGCGGACCGGATCTTTTTTTGGCCGCGCCCTGCGGACCGTCGCCGCCGCGTCGTCGATGGCGTCGGCGAAGGCGGCGTGATCCGGTTTCGATAGCTTTGATGTCAAAATGCAATATTGACATCGCCCGTCGACGAC
>JAGWKJ010000170.1 GCA_028865375.1 Hyphomicrobiales bacterium
TCATCGCCGATGTCAGCGCGTCCGCCTATTCCGGGCGGATGGTCGGCGAGTTCTGGGAATTCTTCAAGGGCCGCAAAGTCCTGTCGGCGGCGGAATGACCTTCAAGTCGCGCGTCATTCCCTGCCTCGACGTCAAGGACGGCCGCGTCGTCAAGGGCGTCAATTTCGTCGGCCTGCGCGACGCCGGCGATCCCGTCGAGGCCGCCATCGCCTATGACGCGGCGGGCGCGGACGAGCTGTGTTTCCTCGACATCGCGGCCAGCCACGAGGGACGCGGCACGCTGCTCGACGTCGTGCGCCGCACGGCCGAAGCCTGTTTCATGCCGTTGACGGTCGGCGGCGGCGTCCGCGAGACCGATGACATCCGCGCCCTGCTGCTGGCCGGCGCCGACAAGGTGTCGATCAACACCGCCGCCGTCGCCGACCGCGACCTGATCCGCCGGTCCGCAGAAAAATTCGGCAGCCAATGCGTCGTCGTCGCGGTCGATGCCAAGGCGGTGGCGCCAGGGCGCTGGGAGATCTTCACGCACGGCGGACGCAAGCCGACCGGTCTCGACGCCGTGGCCTATGCGCGCGAGGCGGAAGCCTTCGGCGCGGGAGAAATCCTGCTCACCTCCATGGACCGCGACGGCGTGCGTTCGGGCTACGACCTCGCCTTGACCCGTGCGGTCGCCGACGCGGTGCGCGTGCCGGTGATCGCGTCGGGCGGGGTGGGAACGCTCGACGACCTGGTGGCGGGCGTCGTCGAAGGACACGCGAGCGCGGTGCTGGCGGCTTCGATCTTCCATTTCGGCGAGCACAGTGTGCGCGACGCGAAGCGTCACATGGCGACAGCGGGGGTGCCAGTCAGGCTCGACTGAACGGTTGGAAACGTTCCAAGCCTTGCGAAACTCGGCCATTTGGTTAAAGTTTGGGCGCCAATCGAGCGCGTCGTCCGGTCGCGTCGCATCGCCAATCAGCCAAGCAATTGAGGGGGACGTCATGCTGAAAGAATTCAGGGACTTTGCGATGAAGGGCAATGTCGTCGATCTGGCGATCGGCGTCATCATCGGCGCCGCCTTCGGCAAGATCGTGTCGTCGCTGGTCGAAGACATCATCATGCCGCTGATCGGCATCTTCGGCAAGGCGGACTTCTCGAACCTGTTCCTGCCGCTGTCGTCGGCCGTCACCGCGACCAACCTCGCCGACGCCAAGAAGCAGGGCGGCGTATTCGCCTACGGCAACTTCATCACCAACATCATCAGCTTTCTCATCATCGCCGTGGCTTTGTTCTTCGTCGTCAAGTTGATCAACTCGATGAAGAAGGCCGAGGAAGCCGCCCCAGCCGCGCCTCCCGCGCCGACCAAGACCGAGACGTTGCTCGAGCAGATCCGCGACCAGCTCGCCAAGCGCTGATCGGTTTCGGGTTCGGCTTCCATTCGTCGGCGGCCGCAGGTTCGATCCCGGGCTTGCGGCCGCTCGATTTTGCATCCACGGCGGTGCGATGAACGCGATCATGTCAGGGGCGCCGCCGCGCGCGGCGCCCGCCGTCTCGGACCTGCGGCCGGAAGCCGCCGGATTGCCGGAAAGCGGCATCGTCCGGGTCGTCAATCACGGGCGCGGGCGGCAAGGCCTGATCCCGCTCTGGGTCGGCGAAGGCGCCCTGCCGACGCCCTCCTTCATCCGCGACGAGGCGGTGCGCTCGCTCGCGGCCGGCGAGACCTTCTACACCCATCAGCGCGGCGTGCCGGAAACCCGCGAGGCGATCACGCGCTACATGACGCGCCATTACGGCGGCGCCGGATCGACCGGTTTCGCGCCCGACCGGTTCTTCGTCGCCGCCGGCGGAATGCACGCCCTGCAAATGGCGCTGCGCATGGTGCTGGGACCGGGCGACCAAGCCATCATCCCGACGCCGGCTTGGCCCAACTTCAAGGGCGCGACATTGGCGCTGGGCGCCGAGCCCGTGGAAGTCGCGCTGGATTATGCGCCTTCCGGTTGGCGGCTCGACTTCGACCGCCTCGCCGCCGCGGTGACGCCGCGCACGCGCGCGCTGCTCGTCAACACGCCGGCCAATCCGACGGGCTGGACGGCGAGCTTCGACGACCTGCGCGGATTGCTCGCGCTGGCGCGGCGGCATGGGCTGTGGATCGTCGCCGACGAAATCTACGGCCGCTTCGTCCATGAAGGAGAACGCGCGCCTTCGTTTCACGACATCGCCGATCCCGACGACCGCGTGATGTGGATCCAAACCCTGTCCAAGAACTGGGCGATGACCGGCCTGCGCGTCGGCTGGCTCGAAGCGCCGCCGGCCTTCGGACAGACCATCGAGAACCTCGTGCAATACTCGACGTCCGGCGTGCCGACGCCCAACCAGCGCGCGGCTGCCGCCGCGCTCGACCACGGCGAGGACTTCATCGCGTTCCAGCGCGCGCGTTGCGCCGCCGCCCGGGCGATCCTGTGCGAGGGCCTCTCGCGCGCCGGCGGATTCGACTTCGCGCCGCCGCCCGGCGCGTTCTACCTGTTCCTGCGTCCGCACGGCGTCGCGGATTGCGCGGCGACCGCCATCGAGCTGGTGGACTACGCGGGCGTCGGACTCGCGCCGGGTTCGGCCTTCGGGCCCGGTGGCGACGGCTTCCTCCGGCTGTGTTATGCACGCCCGGCCGAGGAGATCGAAGAAGCCGTTCGGCGCTTGATTGCGTGGTCCAAAGCACGCTGACCGACGGCTCGCGCGCAGTCGCGTGGCGGCCGCCGAGTGGGCGTATTTGGCGGACGTACTCAGAAGAATTGTGCAATCGCAATTGCGCCATCAAATAGGTTTAGCCGAATGCGGCTGGCGGGGATTCCGGTGCAATGATCCAACTGGACCGCGTTTTCAAATTCTACAAGACGGAACGCCACACCAAAATCGTATTGGATCACGTCTCTACGACGTTCGAGTCCGGTCGTTCCTATGGGTTGCTCGGCGTCAATGGAGCCGGGAAATCGACGACATTGCGATTGATTTCCGGCGTCGAACTGCCTAATTCCGGGAAAGTGCGCCGTTCCGTGCGCGTGTCGTGGCCGCTCGGCTTCGCCAGCGGGTTCCATCCGTTCATGACGGGCCGCGAGAACGTGAAGTTCGTCGCCCGCGTCTATGGCGCCGACGTCCGCAAGACGGTGCTGTTCGTCGAGGACTTTTCCGAATTGGGCGACTACATCGACGCTTCGGTGAAGACCTATTCCTCGGGCATGATGGCGCGCCTCGCCTTCGGCCTTTCGATGGCCATCGAGTTCGATTGTTATTTGATCGACGAGATCACGGCGGTGGGCGACCAGCGGTTCCAGGCGCGGTGCGCGGCCGCGTTCGAGGCGCGCCGCAAGACCGCGGACCTCATCGTGGTCTCGCATTCGATGCAGACGATCAAGGACTATTGCGACAGCGGCGGCGTCATCGTCGACGGCCGCATGATCATGTTCGATTCGGTCGACAAGGCGATCGAGATGTATAACCGACTCAACCGCTGAACGTCCGAGGCCATGACTCCGGAAATCGACCTCAAACCGAACGGCGGCGCGCTCGACCGGGCGCGCATCGTGTCGACCGCGCTGGCCGACGCGGCGCGGCGCGCGCGGTTTTCCGCGCGCAGCCGGCGCGCGATGAGCGGGGGCGGGTTCGGCGCGCGCGAAGGCGCGAAGCTCATGCGAGCCTTCGCTTGGGCGACGTTCGCGCTGTTCGTGGCGATCCCGACCGCGGCCGCCGCGATCTATTACGGCTTCGTGGCGTCGGACCAATATGTCTCGACCGCGAAGTTCACCGTGATCGGCGGCGTCGTGCCGGCGCCCGACGGAATCGCCAAGTTGACGGGCATTCCGGCCGCGGCGATCGTCCAAGACACGCAAGTCATCGTCGATTACCTCGGCAGCCGGGCGGCGGCGGAGGATCTCCAGAAGAAGGCCGACATCGCCGGCGCCTATTCGGGTCCTTCGGTCGATTTCCTGTCGCGGCTCGATCCGAACGGGCCGGTCGAAGAGTTGGTCCGCTATTGGCGCAAGATGATCGGCGTGTCGATCGCGATGCCCGCCGGCGTGGTGACGCTGAACGTCGGCGCCTATTCGCCGCGGGACGCCAAGCGGATCGCCGGCGCGGCGATCGCGTCGTCCGAGAAGCTCATCAACGACCTCAATGCGCGGCTCGACGCCGGCGAAGTAGCGACCGCCGAGCGCGAGTTCAAGGCCGCCGCCGATCGCTTGGCGGCGGCGCGCGCGGCGCTGGAGAACGCGCGCAATTCGTCGGGCATCCTCAGCGCGACCGCGGCCGCCGACGCGCTCTCCAAGCTCGTCACCGAGGTGCGCGCGCAGGTGCTGGCGATGCAGCGGCAATACCAAGCGAACCTAGCGACCGTGTCGCCGTCCGCCCCGCAAATGAAGGACCTCAAGCTCAGGATCGACGCCGGCGAGGCGCAGATCGCCGACCTGCAAGGCAAGATCACGGCGGCAAACGGTTCCGCCGCGGGCGGCGTCCTTTCGAAATCTCTCTCGACCTTTTCTGAGCTCGACCTCGAGAACACGATCGCCGAACGGCTCTACGCGGGCGCCGCCGCGACGCTCGAACTCGCCAAGCTGACGGCCGAGCACAAGCTCATGTACCTCAACGTGTTCGTCGACCCGACCGACCCGCAGGAGCCGACCTACCCGAGGCGCGGCCTCGACGTGGGCATCGCGTTGGCCGCCGGCCTCGCCGCTTGGGGCGCGGTCTACGGCACGGTGGCCACCGCCCGCAATCACATGGCGCGGTGAGGCGCCGGTGCTGTTCAACGTCGAAAGCGATTCCGGGGACCGCATCGTGGGATATTTCGTCCCCGACGGGTTTTCCGATTCGCCGAAGTTGCGCGTGGCGTCGGAGGGCGAGACGCTGTCGACGTTCGTCGCGCAGGAGGACCGTCCCTCGCTGGTCGTGGCGGGCAGGCATCAAAGCGGCCGTTGCGGCTTTCATGTCGACGAGGCGATGGTGCCCGGCCTGTCGACGCTGGCCGAGGTCGAGATCCGCGACGACGCGACGGAATTGCTCGTCTATCGGCGCGCGACGTCCGCGCACGTGCGCCGCAAGGTGGTGCGGTTCGAGACGCATCTCTATCCGCTGTGGCGGATCGACGAACGGATCAGGCCGTCGTTCGCGCATTTCATTCGGGGCGCGGAATTCCACGGGCTGGAAACCGTGACGCAGCACCTCATGCTGACCAACGCGCCGTCGTCCTACTTGAGCGGCCGCATCGGCCATCGTCCGTTCGCGTTCGTGTTCGACGGATCGTTCGACCTGTGGGCGATGGTCCACGAACCGTTCGCCGAACTCGCCGAGCGGCTCCTCGTCCTGCGCAAGGCCCGCGCCGGCGGCGTCGACCTGCTGGGTCCGCGTGACGGGCCGCGGTTCGCCGGCGCCGCGGATTTCGCGGCCTCCCTTCCCGCCGGCGACGAGCGCATCCTGCGCCGGGCGTTGCGCGACATCCCGCCGGAAGTGGCGGTGAAGCTCTCGAATCCGCTGGTCCGCCAATTGACCGGCACGACGCCCGACGACATGCCCTCGGGCGCGGCGGTCGGCGCGGCGCTCGACGCGCTGTCGACGTTCAAGGCGGTCGGCCTGCGGGACGATCCG
>JAGWKJ010000171.1 GCA_028865375.1 Hyphomicrobiales bacterium
ACGGCCAGCCCCGGCCGCACGCCGCGCGCGGCGAGGGCGCCGGCGCGTCGGCGCACGTCCGCCAGCGTGGCGTCGCGCGCCGCCTTGCCGTCGATGGCAAGGCCGCCGCCCGCCAGCGGCTTCAGGATCTCCGGTCCGAACATGGGGGCTCGCGTCGCGGTCGGGACGGGAACGCTCACTCGATCGTTCACTTGGCCGCGGGATGGAAGGAATAGGTCGCGCGATGGCGGCCGGACTTGCCCGGCGCCAGCGTGCGCATCGAAGGCTTGTCCGACAATTCCCCTGAAAAACCTTGCGGATCGGAATGCCCGGTCCACGCCTCGATGCAGACGAATCCCGCGCCCGGACGCGACCACAGCGCGAGATGGGGGAAGTCCTGGAACTCCATGGCGATCGCCGCGCCCTTGGCGTCGACGTAGCGCAGGCTGTCGCTCTTGGCGTCGATGAAGCACACCGCGTCGTTGGCGAACAGCGCGTCCGACAGCGGCAACGTCCGGCCCTTGATCGGGATCGGCTTGGTCGCGCGGCCGATCAGCCCGCCGGTGGCGATGACGGGGACCTGGGCGGCCTCGTGATGCGAAAACACGATCTTGGAATCGTCGCGCCCGCCGCCGGTCAGCGGCCAGCGGAAGCCCGGATGCAGGCCGCAGGCGTAGGGCATCGGCGCCGCGCCGCGGTTTTCGACGTTCAGGACGACTTCGAGCGCGTCCGTCTTCAGGCGGTAGTCGACCGTCATCCGGAACGCGAACGGATAAAGCGCGCGCGTGTTGGAATCGTCCTCGAGCGCCAGCCGCACGTGGCGCGCCTCGGCGGCCTCGATGCGGAAGTCGCGGCCGCGCGCGAAGCCGTGCAGACCCAGCGGATGGCGCTTGCCGCCGATCCGCACGCCGTCGGCGAGCCAGCCCACGACCGGGAACAGGATCGGCGCCGTCTCGCCCCAGAACGCGAGGTCGCCGCTCCACAGCAGGTCCTGCCCGCCGATCGACCACGCCTTGGCCTCGGCGCCGCGGCGGGCGACGACGAGCCGGGCCGAACCGGAATGCAGCGTGACCTGGTTGGGCGAGGCGTCCATGTTCAGGCTCCCACGCCGGTGGCGTCGACCAGCGCGCGCCGCAGGGCCGGCGTGCAGGCGAGCACCTCGCCGCCCTTTTCGAGGCCGCCGCGGCCCAGATAATCGCTGACGTGGCCGCCCGCCTCGGACACCAGCGCGAGGCCCGCGAGCACGTCCCACGGATTGATGAAGTCTTCGAGGTAGGCGTCGTGCCGGCCCGCCGCGACATAGGCCACGCCCAGCGCGCCGGAGCCGCCCCGCACCATGCCGGCGCCGCCGCCGTTCACGCCGCGCAGCAGCTCGACGAAACGGTCGGCGCCCGTCTTCGGGTTCCAGCCGATCTCGACGCGCGCGCGGCGCAGGTCGTCGGTGGTCGAGACGGAGATCGCCTCGCCGTTCAGCGTCGCGCCATGACCGCGCCGCGCGGCGAACAATTCGTCGAGGATGGGATCGTAGATGATCCCGATCTCGGTGCGGCCGTCGTGGACGCAGGCGATCGAGGTGCAGAAGTGGGGCACGCCGCGCGCGAAATTGGCGGTGCCGTCGATGGGATCGATCACCCACACCGGCGCGCCGGCCGCGCCCGCGCGCGCGCCGCCTTCCTCGCCGATCACGCCGTCGCCGGGAAACGCGGTCGCGATGCGCGACACGATCAGCGTCTCGACTTCGCCGTCCACTTCGGTGAGATAGTCTTGGTGGCCCTTGTAGCCGACCGTGAAGGACGTGCGATCGCGGAACCGGCGCGCCATCAGCGCCCCGGCTTCGCGTGCGATCACGCTCGCAAATGCGAAACGCGTCGCGATATCGACCTGTCCATGTGACATGATCGGACCCTTCGGCCCGTCACTATTCGCCCGGCCCCTCGCGAACAAGGGGCAGTGACGAATTTCCGTCAAAAATGGCTAAAATTGCCGTGCTTGAAAGCGGTTTCCGCGCCGTCCAATGCGCTGAACCGGGCGGGAGCGCGACCCTCTTCTACAAATCCTATGCGTGTAAATATGACGCCGCCGAACGCATCGGCAGCTAGGGTCCGGCTTGACGATGTGAACAGTATTTCGTAATCGTCTCCGCCTGTTACTACTGTTTCAAAAAGCGTTACATCGGCGCGCAAGACTGCGCGAGCGGCATCCGACAACGGCACGTCCGCCAACGCAATGCGGGCCGTCACGCCTGATGCACTGCACAATTTGATGACATCGCCGACCAGCCCATCCGAAACGTCCATCGCCGCCGAGGCGACCCGCCGTAACGTGCCCGTCGCGCCGACGCGCGGCTTGGGCAGCAGGTAGCGGTCCGCGAGATGGGCGCGCTCCTGTGCGCCCAGCGTCGCGAACCGTTCGGGCGATCGATGCAGCGACAGGCCGAGCGCCGCGTCGCCGATCGTGCCGGTGACGTAGATCGCGTCGCCGGGCCTCGCTCCCGAGCGTCGGACCATGCGCCCGGTCGGCACGGCGCCGATGGCGGTGATGGCGATCATGGCCGGGCCGGGCGTCGACACGGTGTCGCCGCCCAGCAAGCCGATGCGAAACGCGGCGGCGTCCTCGCGCAGACCCTGCGCGAAGCGCGCCAGCCAATCGCCGGCATCGGCCTTGGGCAGCGCCAGGGCGAGAAGAAAGCCGCGCGGCTCGGCGCCCTTGGCCGCGAGGTCGGAGAGATTGACGCGCAAGGCCTTCTTCGCGACCGTTTCAGGCGGGTCGTCGGGATGGAAGTGGACGCCCGCCACCAACGCGTCGGCCGTGACGACCAATTCTTCGCCGGCCCCGGGCGCGACGAGCGCGGCGTCGTCGCGCAGGCCGAGGCCGCCCGGCGCGGCCCAAGGCGCGAAATGCCGCGCGATCAGGTCGTCTTCGCCCGACCCGCTCAAGGCGCGCCGCGCGGCCGCTCGGCCGCGTCGAACTCGTGCGGGCGCGCGAGCCGCGCATAGCGGTCGAGCACGGCGTTGGCCATGCCGACCTCCTCGGGACCGAGGAAGCCGGCGGCGACGTCGACGTATTCCTTGATCGCCACGCGCGCCGGCACGTCCTTGCGCCAGCCGATCTCGAAGCCGGCGGCGCGCAGCGTCGCGCGCAGCACCGCCTCGACGCGCCGCAACGGCCAGCCCTCGGCGAGGATCGCGTCGATCCGTTCGTCGATGGCGCGCTGGCGCTCGACGACGCCCTCGAGCACGGCGCGGAAATGGCCGAACTCGGCCGGGCCGTAAGCGTCGCCCTCGACCTCGCGGCCCAGCCAATGCGAACCGAACTCGGCCAGCACGTCGGCGAGGCCCGCGCCGGCGATCTCCATCTGGTAGAGGCCCTGCACAACGGCGAGGCGCGCGTTGAGGCGCTTGGCGGCCCGGCTCATCGGACGCGCGCCCCGCGCTTGAGCGCCACCAGCGCCAGCGCCGCGCGCACCGCCTCGCCGCCCTTGTCGCCGCGCGCGGGATCGGCCCGCTCTTCGGCCTGCGCCAGCGTCTCGACGGTCAGGATCGCATTGCCGAGCGGAAAGCGGCGGGCGACGGAAAGATCCATCAGCGCGCGCGCGCTCTCGCCCGCCACGATCTCGAAATGGAACGTCTCGCCGCGCACGACGCAGCCAAGCGCCACCGCGCCGTCGTACGGCCGGCCGTCGCGGTCGGCGTCGTCGAGCGCGATCGCCAGCGCGGCGGGGATCTCGAGCGCGCCGGGAACCGACACGAGGTCGAGCGTCGCGCCCGCCGCCGCCGCCGCCTTGCGCGCGCCTTCGAGCAGCATGGCGCCGATGCCGTCGTAGAAGCGCGCTTCGACGGCCAGCAGCCGCGCGCCTCGCGCGTCGATCTTCGCGGTTTCGCCGCGTTGGGCCTGCGCCATGGGGGTCCTTCCGTCCCGGGGAAGGCGGCTGATTAGAGGCCGGGGGGGCGGTCGGCAAGCCCGCGCGCGCCGGGCCGACCCGCGCCCGCGCGAAGGGCGTAACGCCGCCGCACCTCGCATGCAGTCATTTCGCGCAAATGTTGGAACCGACCTGCCGACGTCGAAGACGCAGACGTCCGCCTCGCCCTGCGTGCGGCGTTGCGCGACGCTAGTGCATGCGACCGATTGTCAAGCTGCCCGATACGACCTCATACCCATGGATCGCCGAAGCCTTCAGTTGATTTTCGTAGCGCCTCGCAATCAAGACGCTCAGGGACCCGGCCACAAAGCCAGCGGCAACGTACGGGATCCAAAACATCAGCGCCAAGGCAATGCCAACCACGCCAACGGCGATGGCCACCCCGGCGTAAACGCGAGCGATGGCGAGCACGTAAGAAATTGGCGGGAACGGCGAGCTACTCATCCGGCTCTCCCCTGAACTCGCGGATCGCCTCGCGGGTACCAAAAATCAAAAACACGAGCAACTGAGCGATGTCCACCGCGTCAAAGATATAACTGAGAGGCAAAAAATCAAGGAGTCTTGGATCACCGAATGCGTTGATGGCGTGCCGGATGACCTCGACGATGGCGATTATCACGAGCGCGACGAGCGTATGGGCCACCAAGTAGCAAGTTGCCCGGAACGCCCGCTGAAAAGGCCGGTACCACGGCGCACGCATGTCACATCTCCAGTCGCATTCAAAATGCGTCACGCAACCGTAGAAGTCCACACGCGGCGTTAAGGAAGAGGGAGGAATTCACCACAAATGCCCACGCGCATCGCGTCGAACGATGCAAGTGGAGGCGTTTCTTTTGAAAAGAGATTGTGGCGGGAGATCGCTGTCTGAGGCGGCAATATCACTGAAAGCATGCTTGCAATGTCGTGAACGTTTGATCCGCCACACGCAAAGGAAAGGCGCCGCCCTCAACCCTTCCGGGCGAACCGCGCGCGCAGCGCGGCGACCACGGCGGGCGGCGCGAAGGGCGATACGTCTCCGCCCATGCCCGCGATCTGGCGCACCAAGGTGGCCGTGACGTGGCGAACGCCGGGCGACGCCGGCAGGTAGACGGTGGCGATGCCCGGCGCCATGGCGGCGTTCATCCCCGCCAGCGTCATCTCGTAGTCGAAGTCGCCGGCGTCGCGCAGGCCGCGCAGCATCAGCGTCGCGCCGGCCTTGGCCGCCGCGCTCACCGTGAGCCCGTCGAAAGTGGCCACTTCCAGCATGCAGCCCTTGGCGCGCAGCGACGCTTCGGCTTCGCCCCGCACGAGCGCGGCGCGTTCGTCGGCCGACAGCAGGGGCGCCTTGCCGGGATGGATTCCGATGCCCACGACGAGCCGATCGCACAGCGCCGGCGCGCGCGCGATCACGTCGAAATGACCGTTGGTCGGCGGATCGAACGACCCTGCGTAGAAGGCGACGCGCGTCATCCCCCGACGCTAGCGGCGGCGTCGCGGCGGCGCAAGGCGCGGCGGGGCGGAACGGCGCCGATCGGCGTCGACGCCTCCGTGCGCGGCATTCACGCGCCCTCGCCGTCTTTGCGAGGAGCGAAAGCGACGAAGCAATCCAGCCGCCCTTCCGTCCACCGCCGCGGCCGTGGCGGACGACTGGATTGCTTCGCTTCGCTCGCAAAGACGGCGGCGGTTCGGCCTGGAGGG
>JAGWKJ010000172.1 GCA_028865375.1 Hyphomicrobiales bacterium
CCGACACCGAGACGAACACGGACGAGGATCGCGCGGCGCTCGTCGCGGCGATCTCGGAGGCCTGACATGCTGAACCGCGAAGGACGCCCCACCGCCCCCGCCGCGCGCGACCTCGACGCCGCCGCGCCGAGCTTCACCGGCGCGCGGGCGTTGGAGAAGGACGAGCCGCTGCTGTTCGAGATCGGCGGCCTCGACCGCTCCGGCGTCGACGTCGAGGAGGCCGGCGATTTCGCGCCGCGCCTCGGCGGGCTCGAGCGCACGCGCGCCATCGGCCTTCCCGGCCTCTCGGAACCCGAGACGATGCGGCATTACGTGCGGCTCAGCCGCATGAACTACGCGATCGACTTGGGAATCTACCCGCTCGGCTCATGCACGATGAAGCACAACCCGCGGCTCGACGAGAAGGTCGCCCGCCTGCCGGGCTTCGCCGACGCCCATCCGCTGCAACCGGAATCCACCGTGCAGGGCGCGCTCGCGCTAATGAAGGAACTGTCGCGCTGGCTGTGCGCGCTGACCGGGATGCCGGCGATCGCGCTGCCGCCCAAGGCCGGCGCGCACGGCGAGATGTGCGGCATGATGGCGATCAAGGCTGCCATCGAGGCATCCGGCGAACTGGAGACGCGCACGACCGTGCTCGCGCCCGAGAGCGCGCACGGCACCAATCCGGCGACGGCCGCCGCGCTCGGCTTCAAGGTGCGCGCCGTCCCCGCGCGCGCCGACGGCACGGTCGATCCCGGCGCGGTCGGCGAGGCGCTCGGTCCCGACGTGGCCGCGATCATGCTGACGAACCCCAACACCTGCGGGCTGTTCGAGCGCGACGCGCGCGAGATCGCGGCGCGAGTGCGCGCGGCGGGCGGCTATTTCTACGGCGACGGGGCGAATTTCAACGCCATCGTCGGCAAGGTGCGGCCCGGCGACCTCGGCGTGGACGCCATGCACATCAACCTGCACAAGACCTTCTCGACGCCGCACGGCGGCGGCGGGCCCGGCGCGGGGCCGGTCGCGCTGTCGGAGCGGCTCGCGCGCTTCGCCCCGGCGCCGGCGGTGGTGGAGACCGCCCACGGCCTGCGGCTGATGGAAGAACCGGCCGGCGGGTCGTTCGGCCGCATGGCGGCGTTCCACGGCCAGATGGGCATGTTCACGCGCGCGCTCGCCTACATGATGTCGCACGGCGCCGACGGGCTGCGGCAAGCCTCCGAGGACGCGGTGCTGAACGCCAATTACGTGCGCGCGCGGCTCGCCGACGTCCTGTCGGCGCCGTGGGGCGACCGGCCCTGCATGCACGAGGCGCTGTTCGACGATGCGTGGCTGAAGGGCACGGGCGTCACCACGCTCGATTTCGCCAAGGCGATGATCGACGAGGGCTTCCATCCGATGACGATGTATTTCCCGCTGGTCGTCCACGGCGCGATGCTGATCGAGCCGACCGAATCGGAAAGCCGACGTTCGCTCGACGAATTCATCGGCGCGCTGCGCGACCTCGCCCGCCGCGCGAAGCAGGGCGGCGCGGGCTTCGCGGAGGCGCCGATCCACGCGCCGCGCCGGCGGCTCGACGAGACGCTGGCCGCCCGCCGGCCGAAGTTGCGCTGGAGCGCGACGCCGGAACGCGCGGCGGCGGAATAGACGCGAGGTGACCGTCCGTTAACCGCGGCCCGGCTATCGCCGGGGCGATGCAGCTGTTCCATTATCCGCTCTGTCCGCATTCGCGTTTCGTGCGGCTGGCGCTCGGCGAGGCGGGGCTCGACGTCCGCCTCGTCGAGGAGAAGCCGTGGGCGCGGCGGCGCGACTATCTCGAGGTCAGCCCGTCGGGCGAGACGCCGACGCTGCTCGAACGGTTCGGGCTGGCGATCCCCGGCGCGGCGACCATCGCGGAATATCTCGACGAGACCTACGGCGAGGCGATGGGCGAACGCCGGCTGCTGCCGTCGCTGCCCTCCGAGCGCGTCGAAGCCCGCCGGCTCGTCGACTGGTTCGGCCGCAAGTTCCACGACGAGGTCTCTCGCTGGCTCGTCCACGAGAAGGTCTACAAGGCCCGCATGAGCGCGGAGGAGGGCGGCGGCGGCCCCGACATGGCCCCGATCCGCGCCGCGCGCTACAACGTCAAGGCGCACCTGCGCTACGTCGGCGCGCTCGCGCGCGGGCGGCGCTGGCTGGCGGGCGACCGCATGACGTTCGCGGATCTCGCGGCGGCGGCGCAGCTCTCGGTGGTCGATTATCTCGGCGAGGTTCCATGGGCGGAAAGCGCCGCGGCGAAGGACTGGTACGCGAAGGTGAAATCGCGCCCGTCGTTCCGGCCGCTGCTCGCCGAGACGCAGCCCGGCCTGCCGCCGCCGGCCCATTACGCGGACCTCGACTTCTAGCCGCGCTGCGCGCGCGCGCCGCCGCGCTCGGTTTCGACGCGCTGGGAACCTGCGATCCGGACGCGACGCTCTCCGCCGGCGCCCGTCTCGACGCCTGGCTCGCCGAGGGCATGCACGGCGAGATGGCGTGGATGGAGGACCCGCGCCGTGGCGCGCCCCGCCTGATCTGGCCGGACGTTCGCGGGGTCGTCGTGGTGGCGATGAACTACGGTCCGGGTCCACCGCCCGCGGACGCCGCGGCGGACGGTTCGCGGGCGACGATCTCCGTCTACGCGCGGGGCCGCGACTATCACGAGGTCGTCAAGGGCAAGCTGAAGGAGCTCGCCGACTTCCTGCGGTCGCGCGCGGTCGGCGGCGATGCCAAGGTCTTCGTCGACACCGCCGCGTTGATGGAAAAGCCGCTCGCGCAGGCCGCCGGGCTGGGCTGGCAGGGGAAGCACACCAACCTCGTCTCGCGCGAGCTCGGCTCGTGGTTCTTCCTCGGCGTCATCCTCACCGACGTCGAGCTGCCGCGCGCCGCGCCCCACGACGACCGCTGCGGGACTTGCCGCGCCTGCCTCGACGCCTGCCCGACGAACGCCTTTCCCGCGCCCTATCGGCTCGACGCGCGGCGCTGCGTCTCCTATCTCACGATCGAGCTGGCGGGGCCGATCCCGCGCCAATTCCGCGAGGCGATCGGCGACCGCATCTACGGCTGCGACGATTGCCTCCTCGCCTGCCCGTGGAACCGCTTCGCGGTCGCCGCGAGCGAGGCCAAGTTCGCGGCGCGCGCCGCCACGACGGCGCCGGACCTCGCCGGGCTGGCGGCCCTCGACGATGCGACGTTCCGCGCGCGCTTCGCCGGCACGGCCGTCAAGCGCATCGGACGCGACCGCTTCGCGCGAAACGTGGCCATCGCCATCGGCAATTCCGGTCGCGCGGACCTGATCGGCGCGACATCGCGCCTGCTCGACGATCCCTCCCCGCTCGTGCGAGGGGCCGCCGTGTGGGCCGCGGCGCGGCTGATGTCCGCGCCTGCGTTCGCGGCGCTCGCCGGCGCCCGGACGGGGCGCGAACGCGACGCGGACGTGCGGGACGAATGGGCGGCGGAGGGGTTCGCGTGAAGCTTTTCGTCTTCGGTCTCGGCTATTCGGCGACGCATCTCGTCCTGGCGCGGCGGGACATGTTCTCGTCGGTCGCGGGCACGCAACGCACCGCCCATCGGCGCGACGAACTCGCGCGGGCGGGCGTCGACGCGCTGCCGTTCGACGGCGGGGCCGCTCGCGCGGCCGCGGAAGCGGACGCGATCGTCGTCTCGATCCCGCCCGGCGACGACGGCGCCGATCCCGTCCTGGCGGCGTTCGGCGAGACCCTCGCCGCCGCGCGCGCGCGCGCCGTCCTTTATCTCTCGACCGTCGGCGTCTACGGCGACGCGGGCGGCGCATGGGTCGACGAGGCCACGCCGCCGCGGCCGACGAGCCCGCGAAACGTCGCGCGCGTCGCCGTCGAGGCGCGCTGGCGCGACCTGTTCGGGGAACGTCTGCATTCGTTGCGGCTGTCGGGCATTTACGGACCCGGTCGGAGCGCGATCCGCGCGCTGCGCACCGGCGCCGCGCGGCGGACGTCCAAGCCGGGGCAGGTCTTCAACCGCATCCACGTCGACGACATCGCGGGATTCGCGGGCCATCTCCTCGCCGCGCCGCGCCCGGGCGCGGACTGGAACGTCACCGACGACGAGCCGGCGCCGCAAGCCGACGTCGTCGCCTTCGCCGCCGGACTGGCGGGCGTCGAGCCGCCGCCGGAGAGACCTTTCGACGAAGCGGAATTGTCGCCGATGGCGCGCGAGTTCTGGGCGGAAAACAAGCGCGTCGGCAACGCCCGGATGCGGGCCGTCGGTTATGCGCCGCGCCACCCGACCTACCGCGAGGGCCTGCGCGCGATCTTCGCGGAGACCGGCGGCGCGGGCTAGCGACCGCCGCGCGCGGCGTCGATGGCGAGGTAGAGCATCCGCTTCTGCTCGGCGCGCGAGCGCGCGAGGCTGTCGAGGATGAGGCCCACCGCGCCGCACAGGCTGCCCAGCATGGCGATGCCGGTGCACAGCAATGCGGTGGGCAGGCGCGGCACGAGGCCGGTCCGCGCGAAGGTGACGAACAGCGGCACGGCGAGCGCGACCGCCGCCGTCCACAGCGCGACCGCCGGCGCGCCGAAGAACAGCGCCGGGCGCGTCTCCTTCAGCAAGTAGCCGAACGCGCGCAAGATGCGCCAGCCGTCGCGGAACGTATGCAGCTTCGAGGCCGTGCCGGCCGCGCGCGCGCCATAGGGCAGCTCGATCTCCACCGTGGGCAGCTTGAGCTGGTTGGCGTGGACGCACAACTCGGTCTCGATCTCGAAGCCGTTCGACAGCGCGGGGAAGCTCTTCACGAACCGGCGCGAGAACGCGCGATAGCCCGAGAACACGTCGCCCGCGCCGTCGCCGAACAGGGCGCCGAACAACCGGTTGAACAAGGCGTTGCCCAGCGCGTGGCCGGCGCGGTGAGCGTCGTCCCGGACGCCGGCGCGCGCCCCCACCGCCATGTCCGCACGCGCGTCCCGGATCGCCGCCACGAGGCGCGGCGCGCCCGACGCGTCATAGGTGCCGTCGCCGTCGGCCATCACGTAGACCTCGGCGTCGAGGTCGGCGAACATGCGCCTGACCACGTTGCCCTTGCCCTTGCGGGGCTCGTAGCGCACTTCCGCGCCCGCCGCGCGGGCGGCCTCCGCGGTGCCGTCGGCCGAGCGGTTGTCGAACACCACGATCCGCGCGCCGGGCAGCGCGGCGCGGAAGTCGCGCACGACCGCGCCGATCGTCTCCGCCTCGTCGTGGCAGGGCAGGACGACGCAGACGCCGCGGTAGGGTTCCGACGCCGTATCGGGCCGCGCGCGCATCCGCCGCGCGGATTCCCGCAAGGCGGCCGCCAAGCCTTCGGCGAGTCCGGCCTCCGGCTGGACCGCGACGGAATCCGTTAACTCTGCCGCGGCCATGGCTTTCTCCGCGCGCGATCGCGCTAACATGCCGTCAAGGTCTATCCGGCAATGGTTAGGGCGCGGTGAAGGCGGAGCGGGATCGATGGCGTTCGCGGCGACGACGGTGGACGGGGCGCGCGGCGAGAGCGCGTCGGCGGGCTTGCTCCATTCGCTTTGGTTCGTCGCTTTCGCCGGCGCGCTGGTCGCCTTGGTGATCGGCA
>JAGWKJ010000173.1 GCA_028865375.1 Hyphomicrobiales bacterium
GCCGCTCGACGCCCGCGTCATGGGCCGAGAACGCGGCGTCGAACGTCGCCAGGCGCGCGTCGAGCTTCGCGCCGTGGTTGGCCAGCGCGCCGTCGAGCGAAACGAGGTGCCCGTCGATGCGCGACGACAGCCGGTCCGCGTGCGCGCCGAACCCGTCCGCCAACTGGGCCCCGCCGTCGTCGAGCAGCGCCTGCATGGCGCCGACCTGGGTTTCCAGCGCGCGACGATGTTCGGCGATGCGGCCGGCGACCTCGTCGGCGCGCGGACCCATCAGCTCGGTCATCTTGGCGGCATGGTCGTCGAGTGCGGACGTCAGGCGACGGCCGTCGCCCGAGAGCACTTCCGACAGCGCGCCGAGGCGTTCGTCGGCATGATGCGTGGCGACTTCGGTCGCCGCGGCGAACTGGGCGTGGAACGCCTCGCCCTGGCCGCGCAACATCGTCGCCAGTCGCTCGCCCTCGCCGTCGAGCCCCGCTTCGAGCAGCGCCGATTGCTCGACGAATTGGGCGATCACGCGCTCGGCCGCGCCCGCGACCGCCGTTTCATAGGATTCGATCTGTCGGGCGACGACGGTCTCGACGTGCGCCGAATTGGCGTTGGTCGAGAGCTCGAGCGCCGCGACCTGGTCGCCCAGCGCGCCGTCCAGCCTGGCGTGATGCGCGGCGAGCGCCTCGTCGAGCGCTGCCGTGCGGGCGGCGAGAGTCGCCTCGACCGCGCGGCCACGCTGGTCGATCGTCTCGTCGAAGCCCGCGACGTGGTAGGCGAAGGTCGAGTTGACGCGTTCGGCGTGGGCGTTGGCCGCCGCCTCGAAGGCGCCGACCTGTTCGGTCGTGGCGTGCTGGATGCGGTCCGCATGCGCGGCGATCGAGCGCTCGATGCCCTCGGCATGGCCGCCGAGCGACGAATCGATTCCCGACACGTGCCCCGCGAACGCGGCTTCGAGCGCGGCGCGATGCCCGCCCACGACGGCGTCGACGGCGTCGCGATGCGCGGAGAGCCGTCCGTCCAACGCGTCGCGATGGGTCTCCGCGGCGCGGTTCATGTCGGCGAGGCGCGCGTCGAACAGGTCCTGCACGCGCGCCGAATGTTCGGCCGTGGCCTCGGCCGCTTGCGTCGTCTGGCGGGCCAGCGTCTGGTCGAGCGCGTCGGTGCGGTCCGTGACCGACGCCTCGAAATCGGCGAGCCTGGCGTCGAGCGTCGCGTTCAGGCGGTCGGCGTGCGCGCCGATCGTCGACGCGGCGCCGTCCGCGGTCGCGGCGAAGCGGCCGTTGATGTCGTCGGCGTGCGCGGCGAGGCGCTCCAGCATGTCGGCGTTGATCGCCTCGAGGCGGCGGGCCTGGTCGCCGATCCGCGTCTCCAGCACCGCGATCGCCTCGCCGGTCGAGGCGTCGAAGCGGCCGTGCAAGTCTTCCGATTGCGCGGCGAGCTGGTCGTGGAGCAGCGCGTGGCGCGCGTCGATCGCGTCGAGCATCGCGCGGCCGCCGCCGTCGAACAGGTCGCGCACGCGTTCAGTCCGCTCGTCGAGCGCGGCGGACAGGCGGGCCGTGCCCTCGGCGATGCCGGCGTCGAGCGCCGGGCCGTGGACGGTGGCGACCGCCTCGATGCGCGCCACGGCTTCGTTCAGGCGCGCGGCCAGCGCCTCGGATTGCGCTAGCACCGCGTTCGCGGCGTCGGCGCCGCCGGCCGAGATGCGCGCCACCACGCCGTCGGAATGGGCGGACAGGTCGGCCAGCATCTCGGCATGGGCCGCCTCGACGCGGTCGGCGCCGTGCGCGGTGGAGTCGGAGATCCGGCGCGTCGCGTCGGCGGTCGCGCCGTCGATGCGGGCGGAGGATTCCGCCGAGGCGCGTTCGAGCGCGACCACGACCTCGTCGGCGCGGGCGGCCAGCCGCGCGGTGGAGGTCTCGGCGACGTCGGCCAGCGCGCGGTTGATCGCGTCGCCGTGCGCGTGCAAGCGGCCGGCGAGCTCGTCGCCGTGGCGCCGGAAGTCCTCCGTCACCGAATCGCCCGAGGCGCGCAGGCGCTCGGCTATCCCGGAATGGGCGTCGAGCAGCGTCGTGCGAAGGCGCTCCGAATCGCTCACCAGCGCTTCGCGCTCGGAGGCGAGCGACTGGGCGAGCGCGCGCAGGCTGCGCTCGTTGTCGGAATGCGTGCGGTCGAGTCCCGCGATCTCTCCCCGCACCATGGCGTCGAGCTCGCCGGCGCGCGCCAGCGCGCGTTCGATGCCCCTTTCCATCTCCTCGACGTCGCGGCGCACCTGGCGCGACATCGCGCCGAGCCGGTCGGCCGCCTCGGCGTCGGGCGCGCTCAGCCGGTCGGTCGCCTCGCCCAAGCCGCGCGTCGCCGCCGCGAGCTCGCGGCCGCGTCGCGCCATCGAGGCGACCAAGGCCAGCAGAAGCAGCGGCGCCGCGGCGGCGAGCAAGCCGAGGAGCGCTTGGGGACGCAGCAACACGTCGGGCGCGAAGACTTGCGCGGGCGTCAGGCCGGAATCGCGGAACGCGACGAGACCATAGGCGACGACGAGGCCGACCCAGAGAGCCGTGACGACATAGGCGAGACGGAGATCCGGCGAGCCGGGGACCGCGGACGCGGGGCGTCGGGCGCCCGGCCGGTCGTCGTTGGCGGGCGGGGTCTCCGGCACTACGGCCTCGATCGCGCGCGCCGGCGCCGATCCGGTCGGGACGGCATGGCTGTCGTCATCGAGCCGCAAGGCGTCTTCGATGGCCGAAAGGGCCGCCGCCGAAGGATCCTGCGGTCGTTGTTGCTGCGCCATCGATGGGTCCCCGTCGCGAATGCGCCCGCCGCGCGTCGCGCGCGGGTAAACGAATGGTTAACGGTTGCGACCATACATGCGCGGAAGCGAGATTGAAACGCGCCGTCGGCGCATTGTCGATTCTTCGTTAACGCGGGGCGCGGCGACATGGGCGGACCGGATGCGCGACCGGCCATCGACCTCGACGCGCTCGGCGCTCGCGCGTTCGGCGACCGCGTCCTGCGCGACGATTTGCTGCGATTGTTCCTGGTGGAGGCCGGCGCCGTCGTCGCCGCGATCGAAGCCGCCGGCGCCATCGAACCGGAGCGCGCCCATCGCTTGCGCGGCGCGGCGCTCGCCATCGGCGCGGCGAGGGTGGCGGAAGCGGCTCAAGCGGCCGAATTGGCCAAGGGCGGCGCGCACGCCATTTCGGCGGCCGCCCCCTTGATGTCCGCATGTCGCGAGGCGCGGGACGCCATCGAAGCCATTTTGACGAACGACGTTTGAACATCGAAAAATTGTGTTGATTATTATTTATCGAAACATATACGCATGATGCGCGCCTTCGGGTCGCTTCCGCGCGGCGCCGGCCGCCGTTATGAGGGTCGCGCCGCGACGGCGGGGGCAATGCGATGGTGACGATCAATTTTCGGGCGGCAGACGGCACGCTGCGCACGGTCGAGGCCGAACCGGGCTCGACCGTGATGGAAGCGGCGATCCAGAGCAAGGTGCCCGGCATCACGGCGGAATGCGGCGGCGCCTGCGCCTGCGCGACCTGCCACGTCTATGTCGACGCCGACTGGTTCGAGCGGCTGCCCAAGGCCGAGCCGATGGAGGAGGACATGCTCGATTTCGCCTCCGACCTGCGCAAGACCTCGCGTCTGTCGTGCCAGATCAAGGTCGCGCCCGAACTCGACGGCTTGACGGTCGAGACCCCCGCCCGCCAGGGCTGAATCCCCCACCGACGCGGCGCCCGAGGCGCCCGGACACCGGCGCGCCGCAGGCCCGCCAAGGCAGGAACATGACGGACATCATCCAAACCGACGTTGTCATCGTCGGCGCCGGCCCGGTCGGGCTGTTCGCCGTGTTCGAGCTCGGCCTGCTCGACGTGAAGGCGCACGTGATCGACATCCTCCCGCGCGCGGGCGGGCAATGCTCGGAACTCTATCCCGAGAAACCGATCTACGACATCCCGGGCTTTCCGGTGATCTCGGGCCAGGGCCTCGTCGACAACCTGATGAAGCAGATCGAGCCGTTCAAGCCGGGCTTTCACTTCGGCGAGATGACGACCGGCCTCGAAGTCCTGGGCGACGCCGTCCATCCGCGGTTCCGCGTCACCACCGATTGCGACAAGGCGTTCGAGTGCAAGGCCGTGCTGGTGGCCGCCGGCGGCGGTTCCTTCCAGCCGAAGAAGCCGCCGATCCCCGGCATCGACGCCTACGAAGGCAAGAGCGTCCACTACTCGGTGCGCCGCATGGAGGACTTCCGCGGCGCCGACGTGATGATCGTGGGCGGCGGCGATTCCGCGCTCGACTGGACGCTGAACCTGCAACCGCTCGCGCGCCGCCTGACGCTGGTCCATCGCCGCGACGAATTCCGCGCCGCGCCCCATTCGGTCAACGCGATGCGCGCGTTGGTGGCGGCGGGCGCGATGGACCTGGTGATCGGCCAGGTGACCGCCGTGGCGGGCGCCGACGGCGCGATGACCTCGGCGACCGTGAAGAAGGCCGACGGCGCCTTGGTCGACGTCGCCTGTACGCGCATGATGCCGTTCTTCGGTCTGACGATGAAGCTCGGGCCGATCGCCGACTGGGGCCTCGCTCTGGCCGAGAACCTCGTGCCCGTCGACACGGAAAAGTTCGAGACGGCGACGCCCGGCGTGTTCGCGGTGGGCGACATCAACCATTACCCGGGCAAGCTGAAGCTCATCCTGTCGGGCTTCCACGAGGCGGCGCTCGCCGCCCAGCGCGTGCACCGCTACGTATATCCCGACAAGAAGCTGACGTTCCAATACACGACCAGTTCGACCAGCCTGCAACGCAAGCTCGGCGTGGCGTGACGCCGAAGCGCCGTCACTCCATGGTGGCGGCGCGCAGGATGCACACCATCGTCGCGTCGGCGACGACCCGGCCGCGGTTGCGGATGACGTGGGGCCGGTCGCAGCGATAGCGCAGCGTCTCGCCGGCCTCCGCGACCTCGACGGCGCCGGCGACCTCCACTTCGAGCGCGCCCTTGCGCACCGAGAGACATTCGATGGCGCCGCGCTGGTGGGCGTCCGAATGGAGTTCGCCGCCGGGTTCGGCGCGGAAGTCGTACCATTGCAGCCAGTCGACCGTCTTGATCCAGCCGATCACTTCGAGTCGGCAAAGGCCGTCGGCGGACGCCAGCCGCGGCGTCGCCCCGCGCGTCGACTTCTCCACGAACGCGTCGTCGGGCGCCGCGCCAAGCACGTCGTCGATCGTCACGTCGAGCGCGCGCGCCAGCCGCCAGATGGTGGAGAGCGTCGGGTTGGTCTCGTTGCGCTCGATCTGGCTGACGATCGACTTGGCGACGCCCGAACGCTCGGACAGTTCCGACAGCGACAGCTTCGAGGCCTGGCGCAGCCGCGCGACGTTGCGGCCGAAATGGCCCGACAGCGCGGCGGCGCCCGCCTCCAGCGCCTTGACGCGGTCCTTGCCCTCGACGCCCATGCGCGCTCTCCCAAGCGCGGGCTTAGCACCGCGCCGCCGGGCGGCAAAACGCGGAGGCTTGGCGGAGCGGGGTCGCAGCGCGCCGTTTCGCCTTGTCACTCCGACGTCGATTTGTT
>JAGWKJ010000174.1 GCA_028865375.1 Hyphomicrobiales bacterium
CGAACCCTATGTCGTGGCGGCCGACGTCTGCGCCGCCGCGCCGCACGTCGGTCGCGGCGGCTGGACTTGGTACACGGGGTCGGCGGGCTGGATGCAGCGCGCCGGCGTGGAAAGCATCCTCGGCCTGCGCCTGCGCGGCGCGCATTTGCATCTCGACCCTTGCATTCCGAAGGGTTGGCCGCGCTACGAGATGTCGGTGCGACGAAACGCGGCGCGATACGACATCTTCGTCGAAAATCCGGACGGCGCCGGAGCCGGCGTGCTTTTGGCGCGACTCGACGGCGTCGAGATCGTCGAGCGCCCGCTGCGGATCGAAATGTCGGACGACGGCGCTGTCCACCGCCTCGAGGTCACGTTGGGGTCGCGGCCGGCGCCGCGCGCGGGCGATGAAGGCGGGAATCTCGCCGGGATTGCGGGAACATGATACCGATCACGCTATTTTGGCGCCGTAATCGGTTGATCGGTCGACGCGGCGCCGACGGCCCGCCGCCGTTCGCGGAAACGGCTCCATTGGCCGTCGACCAATACGCCCGCGAGGATTACGCCGCCCATGACGGAAAAATTGAGCGACGACGGGATGCCGAGCAGGTTGACGAGATTTTGGAGCTCTTGGAGCAGGATCGTCCCGAGGACGACGCCGATCACCGAGCCTTCGCCGCCTTTCAACGAAAACCCGCCGAGCACCGCGGCGGCGATCGCATAGAGTTCGTAGAAATTCCCGTGCGAGGCGGGCGAGATGGATCGCGTGTACATCGCGAAAAACACCGCGGATATCGCGGTGAGCGCGCCGCAGATGACATAGGCCGCCACCACGACGCGGCCGGTCCGAATGCCCGAATACCGCGCCGCCTCCTCGTTCTTGCCGACCGCGTACAAATGCCGGCCGAACACCGAGCGGTGCAGGACGACCCACATCCCCGTCGCCACGATCGCCAGCGCGACGACCGAATGGGGCACGCCGTACGTGCGGCCGGCGGTCAGCCATTCGAGCGTCGGGAAATTCTGGCCGAAGCCGAAGCCGGCGGTCGCGTCCTGCGTGTAAAAGCGAGCGGCCCCGCGATAGATCAGCAATCCGCACAGGGTGACGACGAAGGGTTGCATGCGCAGCCGGGTGACGAGGAGGCCGTGCACCGTCCCGATCGCGACGCCGAGCGCCAGCATCGCCGCGAAGGCCAACGGCCACGGCACGCCCTCCACGGCGATGAAGTCGACGAAAAGGACGCCGACCAGCGCGATCACGGATCCCACCGACAGTTCGATGCCGCCGGTGATGATGACGAACGCCTGGCCGATCGCCGAAAGCCCGAACAGGCCGACCAAGTTCGACGTGTTCGAGATGTTGATGGGAAGCAGGAACCGCGGGTTGAGGATCGCCACCACGGCGCCGACGAAAAGGATCAGGGCGAGGAGGCCCGCGTCTTTCTTGTTCATGCCGCCCGATTCCCCTTGGCCGCCGCGCCGATCGCGAGCAGCAGGATGTTTTCCTCGCCGAAGTCCTCCGGTCCGAGGATTCCGGAGATCGTCCCTCGATGCATCACCGCGATCCGATGGGACACCCCGATGACCTCCTCCATGTCGCTCGAAATCATCAGCACCGCGACGCCGCTCGCCGCGAGCGCCCTGACGATGCGGTAAATCTCGGCCTTCGCTCCCACGTCGATCCCGCGCGTGGGTTCGTCGAGGATCATCGCCCGGGGCGACATCGCCAGCCACTTCGCCAGCACCACTTTCTGTTGGTTGCCGCCCGACAGGAGCGCCGTCTCGGTCGCCAGGTTCGGCGCCTTGATGGACAGGCTCCGGCGCTGCGCCTCCGCCGTCGCGCGTTCCATGGCGGCGGAGACCATGAAGCCGCGCGAATGCGCGCGCAGGTCGGGCAACGTGATGTTGTGCGCGACCGGCAGATCGAGCAGCACGCCGGAACTTTTGCGGTCCTCGGGCACGAGGAACACGCCGGCGGCCACGGCGTCCGCGGCGGAGCGGGGCTTGAAGGGGCGGCCGTCGATTTCCAGTTCGCCCGAGACCATCGGGTCCACGCCGAACAGCGCCCGCGCGAATTCCGAGCGGCCGGATCCCACCAAGCCGGCGAGGCCGAGGATCTCGCCGCGGCGAAGGTCGAGGTCGACGCCGCCGCGGGGATGCGCGGACGTGCGGACGCCCCGCGCCCGCAGCGCGACGGCGCCGGCCGCGGGCGCGGGCGCGGCCTCCGGCGCGGCAAGGGTGCGCCCGACCATCAGGCGCACCATGCGGTCGCGGCCGATCTCGTCCTTCCGCAGGGCGCCGGCGGTGCGTCCGTCGCGCAACGCGATCACCCGGTCGGCGACGATCTCGACCTCATGCAGGCGGTGCGTGATGAAGATGACGCTCACGCCGTGCGCTTTCAGGCCGGCGACGACGCCGAGCAGCTTGTCCGTCTCGGAAGCGGGGAGGCTCGAAGTCGGCTCGTCGAGGATCACGAGCCGCGCGTCCAACGAAAGCGCCTTCGCGATCTCGACCATTTGGCGCTGCGCGAGCGACAACCCCGCGAGCGGCGCGTCCGTCCCGAAGCTCGCCCCGAGTCGCGCGAGGATCGGCGCGACGATCGCGCGTTGGCGCTCGCGGTCGACCAGCCGCAGCCATCCGCCGCGGCGCGGCTCGCGCCCGATCAGGACGTTGGCCGCGACGTCCAGGTTGTCGAACAGGTTCAGTTCCTGGTGGACGAAGGCGATGCCCGCGGCGATGCTTTCGGCCACGCCGAGCGCGCGCCGCGGGACACCGTCGATGGCGATCGTTCCCGCGTCCGGCGCGATCACGCCGCCGAGGATTTTCATCAGCGTCGACTTGCCGGCGCCGTTCTCGCCGACGATCCCGATCACCTCGCCGGGCGAGACGGCCATGGAAAAGTCGTCGAGCGCCAAGACGCCGGGATACGCCTTGCGCAGGCCCGACAGTTCGAGGAACGGAGCCGCCGTCTCGGCGGTGGCTGGCGCTGAATGGGTCATGGTCGCCGAAGTCAAGGCGCGCTCCCGGCGCCCGCGATCACCTTCGCGGAAATCGCCGGCGCCGGGAAGCCGCCGCCGGGGCCGAGGCCTCCGGCGGCGCGCGCGGTCAAGTCACTTTCCGGCCATCGCCTTCAAGGCGGCGGCGTACGCATCCACGTCGCCCTTGGCGATGATCTTGGTGGGGACGATGATGAGGTGGTTGGCCGGTATGCCGGACTTGTCACCGCCGACGTAGGCGGCCATCAGCTTGAAGCCGCGATACGCCCATTCGAACGGCTGCTGCACGACAGTGCCGGCGATCGTGCCCTCCTTGACGCCGCCCAGCGTGATCGGGTCGTCGTCGAAGCCCACCACCGTGATTTTGCCGAGCTTTCCGGCGTCGCGGAGCGCTTCGTAGATGCGCGGCGTGTTGTAGGAGTAGAAGCCCACCATGCAGGTCACGTCGGGCGAGGCCACCAGCGCGTCTTCGACGTTCTTCTTCGCGCGCGTCTGGTCGATGTCGTCGCCGCGCACGTCGACGAGCGAGATCTTGCTGCCGGCGAGCCCGTCCTTCATGCCTTGGATGCGCTCTTTCGCGTTATCGGCGCCCAGCAGCCCGACGAAGCCGATGCACTTTCCGCCGTTCGGCATCGCCTTCTTGGCGATCTCGGCGGCCTGCTTGCCCGCGTCGACGTTCGAGGAGCCGATGTAGGCGATGCGGTTGGTCTGCGGCGCGTCGCTGTCGGTGGTGAAGAGCGCGGTCTGCGCGGCGATCTTGTTGAGACCGTCGGTCGACGTCTTGGGGTCGACGGCCGAGACCATGATTCCCTTCACGCCGGCGGTGACGAGGTCGTCCATGAGGCGCTGTTGGATCGCGACCGACGACTGCTCGGGATATTTCAGTTCGAGGGCGTAACCGGGGAGCTCGGCCTGCGCTTTTCTCATGCCGGCTTCGGCGGCCTTCCAGAAGTCGGACGCGCCGTTGACGACGAACGCCAAGGTCGGCTTGTCGGCGGCCGACGCGGGGGCGAGCGCGGCGACGCCGGCCAGCAGTCCGGCGGCCATCAAGGCGGCGAGCGGTTTCATGTGTCTCATGGTTTCCTCCTGTGTGGCCCGCCCTTCCCAAGCGATCCCGTCGCCGCCGCCTTGGCGACGCGGGCCGTTCTGCGCGGATATTCCGGTGAATTCCGGAGGCCGGACGGAAGCTAATTCGATCACTAATATTAGTAAAGCTGTCTTTTCCGGCATCGCCACGTATCATATACGTCCGGGATGCGCGGATAGCGCGGGAGGACGACGGCGTGACGAAGGCGGTGACGACATTGCGCGTTCGCGATCTCGGCGCCCCGCCACCGTCGCGATCGGTTCGCGGGCGCGCCGGGCGGCGCGTCACGATGTCGGACGTCGCGCAAGCGGCCGGGTGCTCGCAGACCACGGTGTCGTTCGTGCTCAATGGCACGCCCGGCATCAGCCTTTCCGCGACGACCCGCGAGCGCGTGCTCGGCGTCGCGAAGGCGCTGGGTTACGCCCCTCCCGAGGCCGCGCGCGCCGGCGCCCGCGCGCGGCGGCGCCCGCTGGTCGACGGGATGATCGGCTTCGTCGTCGACCACGTCGCGACGAGCCCAGAGGCCGTGGTGGCCATCGAAGGCGCCCGCCAGGCGTCGTGGAACGCCGGCAACGTCGTGCTCGTCGCCCAAACGCTCAACGATCCGGCGATGGAAGACCGCACCCTGCGCTTGCTGGCCGGCAAGGGCGCCGACGCGCTGGTCTACATGGCGATCTTCACGCGCGAGATCGAGCCGCCCGCGTTCCTCCGGCAAACCTCGCTGCCTGTCGTGCTGCTCAATTGCTACGCGCGCGACCACGCTTTCCCCGCGGTCGTGCCGAGCGAAATCGCCGGCGGGGAAAGCGCCACGCGTCACCTCGTCCGGCACGGCCACCGGCGCATCGCCACCATCACGGGGGAGCCGTGGATGGAAGCCGCCAAGAACCGCCTGACCGGATATCGGCGCGCCTTGGCGACCGCCGACATCCCATTCGACCGCGAACTCGTCGTCGAGGGCGACTGGTCCGCGAGCGCCGGCCACAAGGCGACGATGCAACTGCTCGCCTTGCGCGAACGCCCCACGGCCATTTTCTGCCAGAACGATCGCACCGCGATCGGATGCTACGAAGCGTTGAAGGAGCGCGGGCTGGACGTTCCCGGCGACATGTCCGTCGTGGGCTATGACGACGAGGAAATTTCTCGCCACCTGCATCCCCAGCTCACGACGTCCATCCTGCCCCACCGCGCAATGGGGCGATGGGCGATCGAACATCTCGACGCCGCCGCGGGGCGCGCCCAACGCCGCCATCCCATCGTCAAGTTGGAATGTCCGTTGGTCGAGCGCGCGTCGGTCGCCCCGCCGGGGCATTGACGCGTACCCGGCCGATTCGCCGCAGGTTCCCGGTGCTGGCCGGCGCGCTCGCGCTCGACACGCCGGCCGACGACCGACGCGACGCCCGCGAGCCGCATCGAGGGCCGAGCGGCGGCATCCGGAAGGCCGCCGTCG
>JAGWKJ010000175.1 GCA_028865375.1 Hyphomicrobiales bacterium
CATGATCGCGCGCGCCGCCTCGCGCCCGTCGGCGTCGACTGGGAGCGCATCGGCTCGGGCGCCGGCGGCGGTGGACCGGGTCTGGCCCCCTCCGAGGCGATGGTCGCCGCGTCGCGCCGCGTCGAGGGCGCGATCCGCGCGCTCGGTCGTGCGCAGGCGTCGCTGGCGCTCGACGTGTGCGTGCATCTCAAGGGGTTGGAGACGGTGGAGCGCGAGCGCGGCTGGCCTCCGCGCGCGGCGCGCGTCGCGCTCGTGATGGCGCTGGAGGGCCTCGCCGAGCATTACGGCATCGCGGAGGAAGCGCGCGGACCGTCGCGCGGCGCGATCCGGACGTGGGCGGCGGAATGAGGGGGGCCGAGCGATTTCTTCGGGTGCGCGGGCGCCAAGCGCCCTCACGCCGCGCCGGCGCGCTCCGCCAGCGCGGCGCGGGCTTCCGCCTTGATGCGCTCGATCATCGCGCGAACGCCGTTGGCGCGTTGCGGGGTGAGGTGATCGGCCAGCCCGAGGCCGGCGAAAATCGTCCAGGCGTCGAGCGCGGCGATCTCGCCCGCCCGCTTGCCCGAGAAGATCGCCAGCGCCAGCGCCACCAGTCCGCGCACGATGTACGCGTCGCTGTCGCCGCGCAGGGTCAGCACGGGATCGGCCCCGTCGCCCACCCGCGTGTCGAGCCACACTTGGCTGGCGCAGCCGCGCACCTTGTTGGCCTCCGTGCGGGCGGTCTCGGGCAGGGGCTCGAGCGTCTTGCCGAGGTCGATCAGGTGGCGATAGCGGTCCTCCCAATCCTCGATCAGGTCGAAGTCGGCGAGGATGTCGTCGAGGGTCATGGTCGTCCGGTCCGTCCTGTCGCCGCTTATATGGCGAGCGAAGCGGATCGCGCCAACGAGGCGATCGGGCAGGGCGCCTCGTCCCATTCGTATCGACCCCATACAGCCCGTTGCGCCCGGACGCCGCCCCGTGTAAGGACCCGCCCCGGAACGGCCCGGCCTTTTCAGGGCTGCCGCGGCGGTTCCATTTCGCTCGACCGAAGCGAACGGGCGCGAGCCCGCCAACCAAGAACCGGGCCGCAAGGCCCGCGCCAGTCGGGCCGCCAGGCCCGCAGGAGAACCGAATGCCCAAGTTGAAGACGAAGTCCGGCGCCAAGAAGCGCTTCAAGGTCACCGGGACCGGGAAGGTCGTTTACGCCCAGAGCGGCAAGCGGCACGGCATGATCAAGCGCACCAACAAGCAGATCCGCGACCATCGCGGCACGACGACGCTGTTCAAGACGGACGGCGACAACGTGAAGAAATATTTCCTGCCCAACGCCTGATCGCCACCCCATCCTCACCCGGAGATAAACGATGTCCCGCGTCAAACGCGGCGTGACCGCCCACGCCAAGCACAAGAAGGTCCTCGACCAGGCGAAAGGCTATTTCGGCCGTCGCAAGAACACGATCCGGATCGCCAAGCAGGCGGTCGAGAAGGCGATGCAATACGCCTATCGCGACCGCAAGAACCGCAAGCGTGAGTTCCGCGCGCTGTGGATCCAGCGCCTCAACGCCGCCGCGCGCGAGCACGGCCTGACCTATTCCCGCCTGATCGCGGGCCTGGCGGGCGCGGGCATCGAGCTCGACCGCAAGGTGCTGTCCGACATGGCGATCCACGAGCCCGCGGCGTTCGCCGCGGTGGTGGAAAAGGCCAAGGCGGCGCTGCCCAAGGTCCTCGCCAAGGACACGGCCAAGGACGCCGCGAAGGCCGCGTAAGACGATGCGACGGACGGGCCCGCCCGCCGGCGGGCCTTCTCGCTTTCGAGGCCCCATGGACGATCTCGCTTCGCTCGAAGCCCGCTCGCTCGCCGCCATCGCCGCGGCGGGCGACGAAGGCGCGCTCGAACAGGCGCGGCTCGACGCGCTCGGCAAGAAGGGCGCGGTCAGCGCCGCGCTGGCCACGCTGGGCAAGATGGCGCCCGACGAGCGCCGCGCCGCCGGCGCCGCGATCAATGCGGTCAAGGACCGCGTGACGGAAGCGCTCGCCGCCCGCAAGGGCGAGCTGAAGTCGGCCGCGCTGTCGGCGCGGCTGGCGCGCGAGACGATCGACGTGACGCTGCCCGTGCGGCCTTCGCCCGCCGAGGCCGGGCGCGTGCACCCGATCGCGCAGGTCACCGACGAGATCGTCTCGATCTTCGCCGACATGGGCTTCTCGGTCGCCGAGGGGCCCGACGTCGAGACCGACGACTACAACTTCACCAAGCTGAACTTCCCCGTCGGCCATCCCGCGCGCGAGATGCAGGACACGTTCTTCTTCGCGCCCGACGCGAAGGGCGAGCGCAAGCTGCTGCGCACCCACACCAGCCCCGTGCAGGTGCGCACGATGCTGGCGAAGAAGCCGCCGATCCGCGTCATCTGCCCCGGCCGCGTCTATCGCTCCGACTGGGACGAGACGCACACGCCGATGTTCCACCAGGTCGAGGGCCTCGTCGTCGATTCGAGCGCCAACCTCGGCAACCTGAAATGGACGCTGGAGGAATTCCTGAAGGCGTTCTTCGAGACGCCCAAGGTCGGCCTGCGCTTCCGCCCGAGCTTCTTCCCCTTCACCGAGCCCTCGGTGGAGGTGGACGTGCAATGCCGGCGCTCGGGCGGCGAGATCCGCTTCGGCGAGGGCGACGACTGGCTGGAAATTCTGGGCAGCGGCATGGTGCATCCCAACGTGCTGCGCAATTGCGGCATCGACCCCGACGTCCACCAGGGCTTCGCGTTCGGCATGGGCATCGACCGGCTGGCGATGCTGAAATACGGCGCGCCCGACCTGCGCGACTTCTTCGAGGCGGACGTGCGCTGGCTGCGCCACTTCGGCTTCCGCGCGCTCGACGTGCCGGGCGGGGAGTAGGGACTACCCCCTCACCTTGAACACCCTGTCGCGGCCGAGCGCGTAGGCCGCGAGGCCGGCGCCGAACAGGCCGTCGAACGCCGGGTGGCGAAGCTCCAGCCCGCCCGCATAGGCGCCGAAGGCGGGCAGGATCGCGCGCCGCCCGTCGCAGGCGACGCAGCGCCGGCGCGTCGCGCCCAGCCGCGTCACCACGCGCACTTCGGGGTGAAGATGCCCGGCGATCTCGCCTTTCGCCGCGGCCCCGCGCGCGGGCTCGTGGCGCAATATGAGCGGGCCCAACTGAGCCTCGTGAGCATGGTCGCCGAGCAGGCCGCCGGGCGGTGCGGGATCGTGGTTGCCGGCGATCCAGAGCAGCGCGCGGCCGGCCGCCAGCCGTTCGATCACGGCGCGATCATGCGGCGCCAGCCGGGCGGGCCCGTCGTCGTCGTGGAATGCATCGCCGAGCGAGACGACGAGAAGCGGGTCGCGCCGCTCCACCAGCGCCTCGAGCCGCGCCAGCGTGGCGGCGGTGTCGTGCGGGGGCAGCGGCAAGCCGTACCGCGCCGCAAAAGCGGAGCCCTTTTCCAGATGCAGGTCGGCGACGATCAGCGCGCGCGCGGCCTCGAACCACAGCGCGCCGGCGGGGTCGCATTCGAGCGGCACGCCTTCGACCGTCAGCATCGCCGCGCCGGCGGCGTCCTCGTCCGGTCGCACCGACGTGTCTTCGCTCATCCGCCGGCCTCCCGAACCAATTCGCGCGCGGCCTCGGCGAGGATCGCGTCGCGCGCCTCTCCCTGCACCGATTCCTTGCCGATCTCCAACAGGCCGGGCACGGCGAGCGGCGACACGCGGTCGAGCCGCCGGTGCTCGATGCGGCCCTTGGCGCGCGCCAGCAGGTCGGCCAGCCGCTCGAGGTCGAGCAGGCCGCCCAGCGCGTCCTCGCGCGCGGCTTCCAGCAGCACGTGGCCGGGGTCGTGGGCGCGCAGCACGTCGTAGATCAGGTCGGTCGAGACGGTCATCTGGCGACCCGTCTTCTCGCGGCCGGTATGGCGGCGCTCGACCAGCAGCGCGATCTGGGCGCAGACGCGGAACGTACGCTTGAGCAGCGCGGATTCGGCGAGCCATTCCTCGAGGTCGTCGCCGAGCATGTCCTGGCCGAACAGGCCGGCGAGGTCGAGCCGGCCCATGTCGTCGAGGCCCCAGACCGTGATCGAATAGTCGTTGCAGACGAAGCCGAGCGGGCGCGCGCCCAGCCGTTCCAGCCGGCGCGTCAGCAACATGCCGAGCGACTGGTGGGCGAGGCGGCCCTCGAACGGATAGGCGGCGAGATAGTGCCGCGCGCCGCGCGGAAACGTCTCCACCAGCAGGCCGTCGGGCCGCGGCAACGAGGAGACGCGCCGCTGCATGTCGAGCCATTCCGCGGTTTGCGGCGGCAGCGCCGTCCAATGCGCGGGGTCGGCGATCAGCGCGCGAACGCGCTTGGCGAGCCAAGTCGACAGCGGGAACTTGCCGCCGGCGTAGGAGGGCGCCTTGGGCGCGTCGGACGTCGTGCGCGAGACGAGCGCCTCGTCTTCGACGATGGCGTTCAGCCGCAGCACTTCGCCCGCGAAGGCGAAGCTGTCGCCCGGCGCCAGCGTCTCGAGGAAATATTCCTCGATGCGGCCGAGCGCGCGCCCGCCGCGCCGCGCCGCTCCGCCCGACGCGGCGCCGGCCCGCGTCGGCTTGGGCGCGAGCCGCACGGTGAGCATTTCGCTTTCCACGATCGTGCCGACGTTCAGGCGGTAGAGCTGCGCGAGGCGCGGATCGGAGAGCCGCCACAGGCCGTCGGCGCCCTTGCGCATGCGCGCGTGGCGCTCGTAGGCGCGCAGGGCGTAGCCGCCGGTGGCGACGTAATCGAGGCAACGCGCGAAGCGGTCGGGGGGCATGTCGGCATAGGGCGCGGCGGAGCGCACCTCGGCCTCGAATTGCGCGGCGTCGAACGGCCCGGCGACCGCGCGCCCGAACAGGTGCTGCGCCAGCGCGTCGATCGCGCCGGCGCGCGGCTTGGGCGTGTCCTGCTCGCCGGCGGTCGCGGCTTCGACGGCGGCGAGACATTCCAGGGTCTCGAAGCGGTTGGCGGGCGCGAGCAGCGCCTGCGAGGGCTCGTCGAGCCGGTGGTTGGCGCGCCCGACGCGCTGCAACAGCCGGCTCGATCCCTTGGGCGCGCCGACGTTGACGACGAGGTCGACGTCGCCCCAGTCGATGCCCAGATCCAGCGTCGAGGTGCAGACCACCGCGCGCAATTCCCCGCGCGCCATCGCCGCCTCGACGCGCCGCCGGCGCGTGGCGTCGAGCGAGCCGTGGTGCAGCGCGATCGGCAGGTCGGCCTCGTTGACGCGCCACAGCTCCTGGAAGGTCATCTCCGCCTGGGCGCGCGTGTTGACGAACACCAGCGTCATCCGGCGGCGCGCGATCTCGGCGTAGATCTCGCCCATCGCATGGCGCGCCGAATGGCCGGCCCAGGGCAGCCGCTCCCGCGTGTCGAGAATGCGGATGTCGGCCTTCGCGCCGTCGGGCGCGACGACCGGGCGGGCGAGCGTCGGCGCGCCCGGCCGTTGCGGCGCCAGCCAGCGGC
>JAGWKJ010000176.1 GCA_028865375.1 Hyphomicrobiales bacterium
AATCAATCAATTTGCGTCCTATCGCCGCTTGGCGGATAAACGCTTGAAGCGACCGCGAAAGACGGTCGAACGGAGGTCCGCATGGGAACCCATGCCCGTTTCGATCCGGCCACTGCGTCGGCGATCGTCGCCGAACGCAAGGCGTCGCCCGGCGCGCTTCTGCCGATCCTCCACGCGCTGCAGGACGCCTTCGGCTACGTCGACCGCGCCGCGATCCCGCTGATCGCCGAGGCGCTGAACCTGTCGCGCGCCGACGTCCACGGCGCGATCTCGTTCTACCACGACTTCCGCGCCGCGCCGCCGGGCCGCCACGTGCTGAAGCTCTGCCGCGCAGAAGCCTGCCAGGCGCGCGGTTGCGAGGCGGTCGTCGAGAGGCTCGCCGACGCGCACGGCATCGCGCCCGGCGCGACGACGCCCGACGGCGCGCTCACCGTCGAGGGCGTCTATTGCCTCGGCAATTGCGCGCTCGGGCCTGCCGCGCTGTTCGACGGCGAGCCATTGGGCCGGCTCGACGCGGCGGCGATAGACGCGCTGGTCGAGCGCGCCTCCGGAGGTTCGGCATGAGCGCCAAGGTCTTCGTGCCCAAGGATTCCGCGGCGTTGTCGGTCGGCGCCGAAGGCGTGGCGCGCGAGATCGCGCGGGTCGCCGCGACGCGCGGGATCGCGGTCGAGATCGTGCGCACCGGCTCCCGCGGCGCCTTGTTCCTGGAACCGTTGGTGGAGGTCGAGGCCGGCGGCGCGCGGCACGGCTATGCCGGCGTCGGCGCCTCCGACGTGGCCTCGTTGTTCGACGCCTCGTTCCTTTCGGGCGGCGCGCACCCCAAGTCGATCGGCGAGGTCGCGAAGCATCCGTTCCTCGCGCGCCAGACGCGGCTCACCTTCGCGCGCTGCGGGATCGTCGATCCGCTGTCGCTCGGCGACTATCGCGCGCACGGCGGCCTGCGCGGCCTGGCGGCGGCGGCCGAGGCGCCCGCGCGGATCGTGCAAGACGTGATCGATTCCGGGCTGCGCGGCCGGGGCGGCGCGGGCTTTCCGGCGGGCGTCAAGTGGCGCACCGTTGCGGCCGCGCAGGCCGACCGGAAATACGTCGTCTGCAACGCCGACGAGGGCGACAGCGGCACGTTCGCCGACCGCATGATCCTCGAGGGCGATCCGTTCCTGCTGATCGAGGGCATGGCGATCGCGGGCCTCGCGACCGGCGCGACCACGGGCTACGTCTACATACGCTCGGAATATCCGCACGGCTTCGAAACCTTCTCGGCCGCGCTGGAGATCGCGCGCGAGGCGGGAATCCTCGGGCGCGACGTCATGGGTTCGGGCCGCGCGTTCGAGATCGAAGCGCGGCTCGGCGCGGGGGCCTATATCTGCGGCGAAGAGACGTCGCTGCTCGACAGCCTCGAAGGAAAGCGCGGCCAGGTGCGGCCAAAGCCGCCGCTGCCGGCGCTCGCCGGGCTGTTCGGTAAGCCCACCGTCATCAACAACGTGCTCACATTCTGCGCGGTCCCGTTCGTGATGGCGGAGGGGCCGAAGGCTTACGCGGGGTTGGGCATGGGCAGGTCGCGCGGCACGCAGCCGTTCCAGATCGGCGGCGCGCTGAAGAACGGCGGGCTTGTGGAGCTGGCGTTCGGCGCGACGATCCGCGAGCTGGTCGAGGATTTCGGGGGCGGCTCGTCGACCGGGACGCCGCTGCGCGCGGTGCAGGTCGGCGGCCCGCTCGGCGCCTACTTCCCGCCTTCGTTGTGGGATACGCCGCTGGACTACGAGGCGATGCTCGCCAAGGGCGGCATGGTCGGCCACGGCGGCATCGTCGCGTTCGACGGGACGGTCGACATGGCGCGGCAGGCCCAGTTCGCCTTCGAGTTCTGCGCGCACGAGAGCTGCGGCAAGTGCACGCCCTGCCGCATCGGCTCGACGCGCGGCGCGGAGACGTTGGCGCGCGCGCGCCGCGGCGAGGACCGCGAGGCCAACCTCGAACTCGTGCGCGACCTCTGCGAAACGCTGACCGACGCCTCGTTGTGCGCGCTCGGCGGCCTGACGCCGATGCCGGTGATGTCCGCGTTGAACCATTTCCCCGAGGATTTCGCGAAGCCGCCGGTGCGGCTCGCGGCGGAATAGGAAGCGACCATGGGCCTCGTCGCCGAAACCGACCACGGAACGCCGGTGCGACCGGCCGCGCGCAGCGTCACGCTGACGATCGACGGCGCGCGGGTGTCCGTGCCCGCCGGCACGTCGGTGATGGCGGCGGCCTCGCTGATGGGGACGAAGATCCCCAAGCTCTGCGCGACCGACACGCTCGAGGCCTTCGGCTCGTGCCGGCTCTGCCTCGTCGAGATCGACGGACGCAAGGGCACGCCGGCCTCCTGCACGACGCCGGCCGAGGACGGCATGGTCGTCCGCACCCAGACGCCGCGGCTCGCCAAGCTGCGCCGCGGCGTGATGGAGCTCTACATCTCCGACCATCCGCTCGATTGCCTGACCTGTTCGGCCAACGGCGACTGCGAATTGCAGGACGCCGCCGGCGACGTCGGCCTGCGCGACGTGCGCTACGGCTTCAAGGGCGAGAACCACCTCGACGCGTCGAAGGACGACAGCAACCCCTATTTCTCGTTCGATCCGTCCAAGTGCATCGTGTGCTCGCGCTGCGTGCGCGCCTGCGCGGAGGTGCAGGGCACGTTCGCGCTGACCATCGAGGGCCGCGGCTTCGGCTCCAAGGTGTCGCCTGGCGGCGTCGATTTCCTCGCCTCCGAATGCGTCTCCTGCGGCGCCTGCGTGCAGGCCTGCCCGACGGCGACGCTGAACGAGAAGAGCGTGATCGAGATCGGGCGGCCGGAGCATTCCGAGGTGACGACCTGCGCCTATTGCGGGGTGGGCTGCGCGTTCAAGGCGGAAATGAAGGGCGACGAAGTCGTCCGCATGGTGCCTTGGAAGGAAGGCAAGGCGAACGAGGGCCACAGCTGCGTGAAGGGCCGCTTCGCCTTCGGCTACGCCACGCACCGCGACCGCGTCCTGAAGCCGATGGTGCGCCCCCGCATCGAGGATCCGTGGCGCGAAGTGTCGTGGGACGAGGCTTTCGCGCGCGCGGCCTCGGAATTCCGGCGCATCCAGGCGAAATACGGCCGCGATTCGGTGGGCGCGATCACGTCCTCGCGCTGCACCAACGAGGAGACCTTCCTCGTCCAGAAGCTGGTGCGCGCCGGCTTCGGCAACAACAACGTCGACACCTGCGCGCGGGTCTGCCATTCGCCGACCGGCTACGGGCTGAAGAACACGTTCGGCACGTCCGCCGGCACGCAGGACTTCGGGTCGGTCGACGAGGCCGACGTCATGCTGCTGATCGGCGCCAACCCGACCGACGCCCATCCCGTGTTCGCATCGCGGATGAAACGGCGGCTGCGCGAAGGGGCGAAGCTGATCGTCGCCGATCCGCGCCGCATCGACCTCGTGCGCTCGGCCCACGTCGAGGCGTCGTTCCACCTCCCGCTGTTGCCCGGATCCAACGTCGCGTTGATCGACGCGCTCGCCCACGTGGTGGCCACCGAGGGGCTGGTGGACGAAGCCTTCGTCGCGGAGCGCTGCGACGCGGCGAGCTTCGCCGCTTGGCGCGCGTTCGTCTCCGAGCCGCGCAATTCGCCCGAGGCGACGGAGGCCGTCACCGGCGTGCCGGCGGCCGACGTCCGCGCCGCCGCGCGGCTCTACGCGAAGGGCCCCAACCAGGCGATCTATTACGGCCTCGGCGTCACCGAGCACAGCCAGGGCTCGACCATGGTGATGGGCATGGCGAACCTCGCCATGGCGGTGGGCGCGATCGGGCGCGAGGGCGTCGGCGTGAATCCGCTGCGCGGGCAGAACAACGTGCAGGGCTCGTGCGACATGGGCTCGTTCCCCCACGAGTTCTCCGGCTACCGCCACGTGTCGGACGATTCCGCGCGCGGCGCGTTCGAGGCGCTGTGGGGCGTGACGCTCGGCAGGGAGCCGGGCCTGCGCATCCCCAACATGATCGACGAGGCGATCGGCGGCGGCTTCAAGGCGCTCTACGTGCAGGGCGAGGACATCGCCCAGTCCGACCCCGACACGAAGCACATCACCGACGGCCTGCGCGCGATGGAATGCGTGATCGTGCAGGACCTGTTCCTCAACGAGACCGCGCGCTACGCCCACGTGTTCCTGCCCGGCGCCTCGTTCCTCGAGAAGGACGGCACCTTCACCAACGCCGAGCGGCGCATCTCGCGCGTGCGCAAGGTGATGGCGCCGAAGGCGGGGCTCGCCGACTGGGAGGCCACGATCGGCTTCGCCAAGGCGCTGGGCTTCGAAATGGCCTATTCGCATCCTTCCCAGATCATGGACGAGATCGCGCGGTTGACGCCGACATTCGCGGGCGTCTCCTACGACAAGATCGATCGGCTGGGCTCGATCCAATGGCCGTGCAACGACGCGGCGCCGGAAGGCACGCCGACGATGCACGTCGGCGGCTTCGTGCGCGGCAAGGGCCGGTTCTTCGTCACCGAATACGTGCCGACCAGCGAGCGCACAGGCCCGCGCTTCCCGCTGCTGCTGACCACCGGGCGCATCCTGTCGCAATACAACGTCGGCCAGCAGACGCGCCGCACCGACAACTCTGTCTGGCATCCCGAGGACGTGCTGGAGATCCATCCCTCCGACGCCGAGTTCCGCGGCGTGCGCGACGGCGACCTCGTGGCGCTCGCGAGCCGCGCCGGCGAGATCGCGCTGCGCGCCAAGGTGAGCGAGCGGATGCAGCCGGGCGTCGTCTACACGACGTTCCACCACGCCGTGACCGGCGCCAACGTCGTGACCACGGAGAACTCCGACTGGGCGACGAACTGCCCGGAATACAAGGTGACCGCGGTGCAAGTGCGCCGGACCAACCACCTCTCCGACTGGCAGGAGCGCGACCGCGCCGAAGGCGTGTCGCTGCGTCGGATCGAAGGGCCGGCCCATGCCGCCGAGTGACGTCGCGGTCCGCGCGCCCGCCCGGGCGCTCGGCTATTCCGGCGGCGCGGGCGAGGCGACCTCGCGCGAGGTCGCGGTCGAGGCGCCGATCGGCTTCGTCTATTCCGGCCGGCCGTTCGCGGTGATGATGGCGACGCCGGCCGACCTCGAGGACTTCGCCTGGGGCTTCAGCCTCACGGAGGGCGTCGTCGACGATTCCGCCGACGTGCGCGCTGTCGACGTCGCGCCGGAGGACGACGGCTTCCGCGTCTCGGTCGCGCTGACGGGCGAGGGGCTGATGCGGCACCTCGGCCGCCGCCGCGCGCTCGCGGGCCGCACCGGCTGCGGCCTGTGCGGCGTCGAGGACCTGTCGCAGCTCCGCCCCGCGAAGGCGGCGGCCGCCTTCGCCGAGCCGCCGTCGGGGGCGGCCATCGGCCGCGCGTTGGCGGGGCTCGCCGACGCGCAGCCGCTCA
>JAGWKJ010000177.1 GCA_028865375.1 Hyphomicrobiales bacterium
GTGTTCTTCCGTCCCGCCAAGGGCGCGCCGGCCGGCGTCAAGGTCCTGCACCTGCTCGGCGGCGCCAAGGTCGACGACACGGTGTTCGTCACGGCGCCGCGCGGGCACGTGCTGATCGCCGACACCAAGGGCGGCACGGTCTACCGGCTCGATGCGCCGGCATGGTCGGTCGGCTCGGCGTTCTCGGCGGTCGGCCCGATCAAGGCCGGCGCCAAGGCGCCGGCTTACGCGGCTTACGTCGGCGCCATCGACCTGCACAGCGGCGCGGCGATCCCCGTGGCGTCGGGCTTCGCCAACCCGCACGGCATGGCCTTCGTCGCCGACAAGTGAGGCGTCCAGTCACCCTGCCTCGGCGGCGGCGGCAAGGCGCGGGCCGACAGTAGTTGCAGTGACAGTATACGAAACTCCCTGACCCACGCTGCATGGACGTTCGGGCGACTTCGGTCGCGTCAGGGAGTTTCGTATGCTGTCCCCGGTCGCGCCTTGGTCGCGGCGCGTCCCGCGCTCCCTCCGTCTTTGCGAGGAGCGTCAGCGACGAAGCAATCCAGGCGCCCGCGACAAAAGGCACGGCCTTTGCCGACGACTGGATTGCTTCGCTTCGCTCGCAAAGACGGCGGTGGTTCGGGCGCGAAGGCGCCGGACGGTCAAACGCGCCGTCGCCGCCGCCGCTTTCGCACGCCGCCGCCCTTAGCCTTCCGCCAATTCCGCGATCAGCGCCGCGGTCGCTTCGGGCGCCGACACCATCGCGTCGTGTCCCGTGGCGATCTCGCGCCAGTCCCAGCCGGGATCGGCCTTGGCGCGCGCGCGGCAGGTGGCGAGAAAGGGATAGTCGGGCTTCGTGCTGGCGACATAGGTCTTGGGCAGGCCGGCGCCGACGGGCGCCGACAGCCGCAACGGCTCGCACATGGTGCGGAACGGATGGGGCGTCAGCCGTCGTTCGAGCCAAGCGGCTTGCGCCGGATCGAACACGCCGAACGCGGCGGGCGCCGGCGGCGGAACCGTCAGGCCACCGCTGAAGCGTTGCGCGAGCTCGACGCGCCTCGCCCACGCGCCGGCGGGCGCGATGTCGGCCAAGGCCTCGCCCGGTTCCAGCAGCACGCCGTCGAGCAGCGCCAGCCGCGACAGGCGGGAGGCGATCCGATCCGCGACGCCGGTGGCGACCAGCCCGCCGAAGCTGTGGCCGACCAGCGCGACGTCGCGAAGCTCCTCCGCCTCGATGACGCCGATCACGTCGGCGAAGAACGTCTCCAGCGACACGTCGCGCGTCAGCAGGTGCGCGCGTTCGCCGAGCCCCGTCAGCGTCGGCGCGAACACGTCGTGCCCGCGCGCGCGCAAGGTCCCCGCGACATGCCTCCAACACCAACCGCCGTGCCACGAGCCGTGGACGAGCACGATCGGCTTTCGCTTGCGGGCGGGATCGGACATGGCGGCGCGCTCCTCGCCACGGCTTTACGGGAGCCGCCGGCGGACGCACAAGGCGCCATGACGAACGGCACGCCCACTGGTCCGCCCGCCCTGTTCGACCGCGCCCTTCGTCGCGCGCGGCTCGCGCGGGCCGCCGCCTCCGGCGCTGCGGTCGATTTCCTGCTCGCCCGCGCCGCCGACGATCTCGCCGACCGGTTGGCGCTGGTGTCGCGCCGCTTCGCGCGCGCGCTCGACCTCGGCACGCCGGGGCCCCATGTCGCCGACGCGCTGCGCGCGGGCGGGCGGGTGGAGGCGATCGAGCGGATCGCCTCGTTCGACGCGCCGCCGGCGGACGCCGGGGCCGATCTCGTCGTTTCCGCGCTGGCCTTGCAGGACGCCGACGACCTGCCCGGCGCGCTCGCGCTCGCCCGCCGCGCGCTGAAGCCGGACGGCCTGATGCTCGCCTGCCTCGTGGGCGGCGAAAGCCTGAAGGAATTGCGCCATGCGCTGGCGGCGGCCGAGGCCGAGCTGAGGGGCGGCGCGTCGCCGCGCGTGCATCCGTTCGCCGACCTGCGCGACCTCGGCGCCCTGATGCAGCGCGCGGGCTTCGCGCTGCCCGTCGTCGATCTCGAACGGATCGTGGTGCGCTACCCGGACCTCGCCGCCCTGATGCGCGACTTGCGCGGCATGGGCGCGACCAATTCGCTGCTGGCGCGCTCGCGCAAGCCGGTCGGCCGCGCCTTCTTCGCCCGTGCGCAGACGGTCTACGCCGAGGCCTTCGCCGACGCCGACGGGCGCTTGCCGGCGACGCTCGACTTGATTTGGCTGTCGGGCTGGGCGCCGGACCCGAGCCAGCCCAAGCCGCTGAAGCCCGGCGCCGCCACGATGCGGCTCGAAGACGCGCTGAAGCCGCCCGGGGAACCCGCTTGACGGCGCAACGGCGACAAGAACATACTAAGAACACCGGTCGACGCTAGGCGCGCACGTTTGCTTCGCCTAACGCTTTGGTTTCCCGATTCGCGGCGAGGGCGGGCGTGGCCAACGAGCTCCACTACGGCGACAATCTCGACGTGCTGCGCGAAAGCGTGGCCGACGAGAGCGTGGACCTCGTCTATCTCGACCCGCCATTCAATTCCAACGCGTCCTACAACGTGCTGTTCAAGGCGCCGGGCGGCGACGGATCGGCGGCACAGATCGAGGCCTTCGACGACACGTGGCACTGGAACGAGGCGGCCGAGCGCGCCTTCGACGCGGTGATGACGGGCCCGAACTCGCAGGCCGCGCTGCTGTTGCGCGCGATGCGCCAGGCGCTCGGCGACAACGACATGATGGCCTATCTCGCCATGATGTCGGTGCGGCTGCTGGAACTGCACCGGACGCTGAAACCGACCGGCAGCCTCTACCTGCACTGCGACCCGGTCGCGAGCCATTATTTGAAGCTGCTGCTCGACTCGATCTTCGACGTGCGGAATTTCCGGAATGAGATCACATGGAAGCGTTCCGCGGCCCACAACGACGGCAACCGTTGGGGGCGCAATGCCGACATCGTTTTCTTCTATTCCAAGTCCGAGGTCTGGACTTGGAATCCTCAATACGAAGCCTATGACGCGACCTACCTGAAGCGGTTCCGAAACGCCGATCCCGACGGCCGCAAATGGATGGACGACAATGCCACCGCCAAGGGCCTCATGGGCGGCGGGTATGACTACGAATACAAGGGATCGAGGTCGCTGTGGCGGTTTCCGCCGGCGACGATGAAACGTCTCGATTCCGAGGGCCGCCTGCACTTCACGAAGACGGGGGGCATTCGCCTCAAGCGGTATCTCGACGAAGCCAAGGGCCACTTGGCGCAATCGGTGTGGGACGACATCCCGCCGATCAATTCGCGCGCGGCGGAGCGCCTCGGCTACCCCACCCAAAAACCGCTGGCGCTGCTCGAGCGCATCGTCGCGGCGTCGTCCAACCCCGGCGACGTCGTGCTCGACCCGTTCTGCGGTTGCGGCACCACCATCCACGCCGCCCAGAAGCTCAAGAGAAAGTGGATCGGCATCGACGTGACGCATCTGGCGATCGCGCTGATCGAACGGCGCCTGAAGGAGGCCTTCCCGCGCGCCCGCTACGACGTCCACGGCGTGCCCCGCGACGCCGAGGGCGCGCGCGACCTCGCGGAGCGCGACAAGCACGAGTTCCAGAAATGGATCGTGGCGACGGTCGGCGGCCAACCCTATCGCGGCGGCAAGAAGGGCATGGACCGCGGCATCGACGGCTATCTCCACTTCCGCGACGATTCCAATGCCTCGCAATTCGCCGTCGTCTCGGTGAAGGGCGGCACCATGAAGTCGGGCGACGTGCGCGACCTAAAGGGCACGATGGAGCGCGAAGGCGCGCCGCTGGGCGTGTTCCTCGCGCTGCGCGAACCCACGCGCGAGATGGAGCGGGAAGCGGCCTCGGCCGGGCTCTACGAAAGCGGCGGCCGCAAGTTCGCGCGCATCCAGATCCTGACCGCCGCCGACGTCATCGAAGGCAAGCGCCCGCTGGTGCCTTTCGGCCATGTCGAGAGCCTGCGCAGGGCCAAGGGCGAAATCGAGGAAGAGCAGGACGAACTGTTCTGAACGCGTCCCGGCGCCCGGCCCCCCGGACGCCCGCCCGGCCAGGGCCGGGATTTTCCTGTTCCGCGAGCGCGATCCGGGCATTAAGGTGGCTTCCGAGGAAACCCCCGGGTCAAGCATGGTGTTGGGTTGCATCGGCGACGGCTTCGCGCCGTCGGTGGAGACGGCCGCCGCGCTGTCGCGGGAGGGCTTGCGCACCATCGTGTGCGGCGCCGCCCCCCGCGCGCGCGCGCCGCGCAACGCCGAGGCCGCCGTGGTCGCGGTCGATTTCTCGGCGACGGCGCCCGACACGATCCGACAGGCGTTCCAAGCGCTTGACTGGCTGGGCGCCCAGGGCGTCCGCCAGGTGCTCGCCCAAGCGCCCGCCTCGCCCGAGACCCGCGCCGCGCTCGCCAAGGCGCTGCTGGAGCGGCTGGCGGCGGGCGCGCGCGAAGACATCCGGGTGGGCCTCGTGGGCGCGGCACCGGATCCGGATCTCGCCGCGCTGCTCGCCGCCGCGCCGGGCGGCCGCGTGACCCTTGTGGGCGCGGACGCCGCCAGCGGCGCGGCCAATGCGCTCCGCCCGGCGGGCCGCCCGACGGGCGATGCATCGCGCTGGCGCGGCATGGACGGGCCGGGGGTCGCCATCGCGGGTTCTGGCGCGTCCGCGACCCTGTCGCAGGTCGCCCATTACGGCGAACGCCATCCCACGATGCGCATCGACCCCGAGCAGGTCATGCTCGGCCGCGTCACGGAAGACGACGCCGCCCGTTTCGCGCTCGACAACGTGGAGCGCTCGCCGCTGATCCATTCCTCGACCAGCGCAGCCCTGCGCGCCGGCGCCGCCGCCCGCTGGGGCGAGACGCGCGTCGCGCGCACGATGGACTGGCTGTTCGGCCAGCTCGCCCAGAAACTCGTCGACGCAGGCGTGACGCGGCTGGTGGTCGCCGGCGACGGCACCGCCGCGGCGGTCGCCGAGGCGACGCGGCGCGCGACCTTCGAGATCGGCCCCGAGATCGGAGCCGGCGCGCCCGCGCTGATCGCGCAAGGCGACCCGCCGCTGGCGCTCGTCGTCAAGCGCGGCGGCGTCGGTGCGCGCGACTTTTTCGAGACGGCGCTCGCCGGCCTCGCCGCTTGACCCGCGGACCGTCGGTCGGAGGAGTTCGCATGGATGGCGGCTTGATCGGGACGCTCGCGGCGCGCATCGCGTCGGGCGATTGCGCGTTCGCCGGCTGGGTCGGGATCCCCGACCCGATGGTCGCCGAGACGCTGGCGCGCACGGGCTTCGACGCCGTCGTGCTCGACATGCAGCACGGCGCGCTCGACGTCATGTCGGCGATCCGCGGCGTGGCGGCCTGCGCGCTCGCCGGCAAGCCCGCGATCGTGCGCGTGCCGGTCGGCGACTTCGCCACCGCCTCGCGCGCGCT
>JAGWKJ010000178.1 GCA_028865375.1 Hyphomicrobiales bacterium
TCGAAATCCAGCACGCGGCGCCGGCGATCGTGGCGCGCGTCAACGCGCATCTCGGCTGGCGTTGCGTGGGTGCGATCGCGCTGCGGCAGGGCCCCGTGCGCGGGGCCGTTCGCGCCCCCGCATCGCCCGTCCCCTCCGAGGAAGAAACCGCGCGCGCCGCCGCCGCGGCGGCAGAGGTCAAGGACGATTCGTTGCGCGCCTCGCTGGCGAGGCTCGGCGCCGCGGCTTCGGCCGCCCGCCGGCCGCCCGCCCGATAGGCGCCGTCGAACCGCCTTGGCCTCGCCATGTCGGCGTTGCCATATGGCGGTGGCCGCACTAACACCGGCCGCTGATCCTCCGTCCGCGCGGAGGATCCGGAGATCGACCCATGCGCTCCTCGAACGCCTCGCGCCGAGCCTTCCTCGCCGCGACCGCCGCCCTCGTCGCCGCCGGCGGCGCGCGCGCCCAGACCGCCGCCCCGGCGGAAACCGTGCCCATGATGAAACTGATGGCGCCCGCGCCGCTGCCCGACATCGTCGAGGGCAAGGCCGACGCACCGGTCACCGTGATCGAATACGCCTCGATGACCTGCCCGCATTGCGCGCGCTTCCACAACGACGTCTATCCGGCCTTCAAGGCGAAATACGTCGACACCGGCAAGGCGAAGTTCATCCTGCGCGAATTCCCGCTCGATCCGCTGGCCACCGCCGGCTTCATGCTGGCGCGCTGCCAGGGTCCCGCCAAGCGCGACGCGATGGTCGACCTGCTGTTCGAGAAGCAGGACCAATGGGCCTATGTCGACAAGCCGATCGAGGCGCTGCAAGGCTTGGTCAAGCAGGCCGGCGTGTCGCAATCGGACTTCGAGACCTGCCTGAAGAACCAGGACCTGCTGACCCAGGTCAACGGCCTGCGCGACGCGGCCGGCAAGGACCTGAACATCGACGCCACGCCGACCTTCTTCTTCAACGGCGTCAAGCACACCGGCGAAGTCTCGCTCGACGAGATGGACAAGATCATCGCGCCGATGCTGAAATCGTGAGGCGCGCGCGTCGCGCTTGACGCCGCCGTCGGCGCGGGCCTATAGGCGGCGCAGGCAGGGCGTCCGCGTGCGGGCGCCTTTTGCTTTGCTTTGAATTCGGGGCGCTTGCACGGCGCCCGGGCCAAACGCCGGTTGGACCGGCGCGGCCGAGCTGAGGACCGGAAACACACATGGCGAACACCTCTTCGGCCAAGAAGGCCGCCCGGCAGACGCTGCGCCGCACGGACGTAAACAAGTCGCGCCGCACCCAGATGCGGACCACCGTGCGCAAGGCCGAAGAAGCGATCGCCGGCGGCGTCGCCAAGGACGCCGACGCGGCGTTCCGCGAAGCGCAGGGCAAGCTCGCCCGCTCCGCGCAGAAGGGCCTCGTCCACAAGAACACTGCGGCCCGGAAGGTCGCCCGCCTCGCCAAGCGCGTCAAAGCGCTGGCCAAGTAAGGCGCAAAATCGGGTCCGCAGCGATCAAAAGCGGGTTTCGGCGCCGTTTTTGGCGCCGCAACACGGATTTGCCGGTGGAAATCGCCGATTTTAATTCATTTTAGATGAACTAGCCTTGGCCGGACGACGCTCACCCGGTTAGGTTCGCCCCCAAGCGCCGACGCATCGCGTCAGGCGCAAGAGGGGGAAACGATGGTCGATTCTGTGGCGACCGCCGAGACGGTCGATACGGTCCTTCCCGCGCCGCGATTGACGGCGCTCGGCCTGCAACACGTCCTCGTCATGTATTCGGGGGCGATCGCGGTCCCCTTCATCATCTCCAAGGCGCTCGGCCTGACGCCCGACCAGCTCGTGCTGCTGTTGCGCGCGGACGTGTTCGCCTGCGGCCTAGCGACTTTGGTGCAGGCGTTTGGCTTGCCGGGAATCGGCATTCGCTTGCCCGTGATGATGGGCGTCAGCTTCGCCTCGGTCGGCCCGATGTTCGCGATCATCGGCGCCGCCAAGGCGGCCGGCGGCGCGGGCTTCCAAGCGGCGGACGCGCTGCAATTGATCTATGGCGCGGCGATCGTTGGCGGCGTGTTCGCGCTGCTGGTCGCGCCCTTCGTGCGCTCGCTGCTGCCGCTGTTCCCGCCGGTCGTGACCGGAACGGTGATCGCGGTGATCGGCCTGTCGCTGATGGACATCGGCATCGGCTGGGCCGAAGGCAAGTTCACGCCGGCGCAGGGCGCGCTTTCGGGCTACGCGCTGGCGGCCTTCGTGCTGCTCGTGATTCTCGCGCTGACGAAATTCGGCAAGGGATTCGTCGTCAACGTCGCCGTGCTGCTCGGCATCGCCGCGGGCGCGGTCGTCGCCTGGGCGACCGGGTTCATGGACTTCGGCAACGTGGGTTCGGCGCCGTGGTTCGCGCTGGTGCCGCCGTTCCAGTTCGGCTTCCCGAAGTTCCAGTTCGCGGCCGATGCCACGTTCTGCGTGGTGATGATCGTGATCATGATCGAATCGACCGGCATGTTCCTCGCCGTCGGCGACATGGTCGGCAAGCCCGTCGACGGCGCGGCGCTGACGCGCGGCCTGCGCGGCGACGGACTGGGCACGATTCTCGGAGCGATCTTCAACACGTTCCCCTACACCTCGTATTCGCAGAACGTCGGCCTCGTCGGCGTGACCGGCGTGCGCTCGCGTTTCGTGGCGGTGGCGGGCGGCGCCATCCTGCTGTTGCTCGGCCTCGTCCCCAAGCTGGCCGCGGTGGTAGCCTCGATCCCGACCCAAGTGCTGGGGGGCGCGGGCGTGGTGATGTTCGGCATGGTGATCGCCACCGGCGTCCGCATCCTGTCGCAGGTCGATTTCAAGGCAAACCGCAACAACCTGTTCATCGTGGCGATCTCGCTCGGGCTCGGTCTGGTGCCGACGCTCGAACCGGATTTCTTCAAGAACTTCCCGCCGGCGCTGTTCCCGATCCTGAAGTCGGGCATCATCTTGGCGACGGTCTCGGCCGTGCTGCTGAACGCGTATTTCAACGGCCTTGGCGACGCCGACGCTGCGGCCCACGAACTCGAAACCGCGAGAATGCCCGCCAAGCAAGCGTAAACGCCCGCCTCGGCCCGAGCCAAGACCGCCCGCCGACGTCCCGGCGGGCGGAATGACGCGCGGTCATGCCGCTCCGGCAGCGCCGTTTAGCAGTAAACTTTTGCGATAGCAGACGAATTTCGGTTGTCAGAATCCCCGGCCGTGACATGCTTGCCGTCGACCGATTCGTGATCGTGATCGAGATGGCGCTTCCGATGCCAACTTCCATTTCACGTGCGGCGATCGCCGCCGCGGTTTTCGCCGCCGCGTTCGCGGCATGCGCCGCTCCCGTTTCGGCGGCGCCGAGCGAATTTCGGCGCGGCCTGGCCGGAACGATCGCCACGCTCGACCCGCAGAAAGCGACGACCTTCGTCGAGGCTTCCGCGCTCGGCGACCTGTTCGAGGGCCTCGTCACGTTCGACGCGCGCGGCGCGCTGATCCCCGGGGCGGCGACGTCGTGGACCGTTTCGCCCGACGGGCTGACGTACACCTTCGCGGTGCGCGAAGGGCGCTGGTCGAACGGCGATCCCCTGCGCGCGGGCGATTTCGTGTTCGCGTTCCGCAGGCTGTTCTCGCCCGCCACCGGCGCGCCGACGGCGGGCCTGTTCGACGCCATCCTGGGCGCGCGCGCCGCGATGAAAGGCGGCGACCCCGCCAAGATCGGCGTCGCGGCGCCCGACGACCGCACGCTGACGATCCGCCTCGCTCGGCCGACGCCCTATTTCCTGGCGCTGCTCGCCTTGCCCGCCGCTTCGCCGCTCGATCCCGCACAGGTCGCGCGCGACGGCGCCGACTTCGCGCGGGCGGGAAACCTCGCCACCGACGGCGCCTATCGCCTCGTCGATTTCGCGCCCAACGGCGCGATCACGCTGGCGCGCGACCCCGCGTTCCACGACGCGGCGCATGTCGCCATCGACGTCGAGCGGATCGACACGATCGAGGATCGCGCGCAAGGCCTGCGCCGCTTCGAGGCCGGCGCGCTCGACGCCTATGACGACGCCCCCTCGGGCGACCTCGCGGGCCTGCGGGCGCGGCTGGGCGACCGACTGCGCGTCTCGCCGTTCCCCGGGACGTTCTACCTGGCTCTCGATACGCGCCATCCGCCGTTCGACGATGCGCGGGTCAGGCGGGCCTTGTCGCTGGCCGTCGATCGCGGCACGCTCGCGCGCAAGGTCTGGGGCGGCGCGATGGCGCCGGCGACGGGCTTCGTGCCGCCGGGCCTCGGCGGCTACGCGCCCGCACAGGGTCCGTGGATCGGCCCCTCGCCCGCCGCGCGGATCGCCGAGGCGCGCCGCCTGCTCCATGCCGCGGGCTATGGCGAAGGCGGCAAGCCGCTGACCGTCGAGATCCGCTGCAACGCCTCTGAAAACAACCGCGCGACGATGGTCCAGATCGCGGCCGACTGGGCGCGCGTCGGCGTCGGCGCGAGCGTGCGGATGTCCGACCTGAAATCGCATTTCGCGTTCCTGCGTTCGGGCGCTCCCTACGACGTCGCGCGCGCGGGATGGGTTTCGGACTACCCGGACGCGCAAGATTTCCTGTTCCTGCTCGGCAAGGACGCGGGCCCGCTCGATTATTCGCATTACGCCGACCCGGTCTTCGAGGACCTGATGGCGCGCGCGGCGCGCGAGACCGTGCCCGCGGCGCGCTTCGCGCTCCTGCGCGCGGCGGAGACCAAGGCGCTCGCCGACGGACCCGTGATCCCCCTGCTCGACTATCGGTCGATCGATCTCGTCTCGCCGCGCGTCGTCGGCTGGATCGACAATCCGCTCGGCAAGCACCTGACGCGCTGGCTGCGCCTCGCGCCGGGGTCGTGAGCGCCGCGATGGCGCGATCGCTCGCGCCGTATGCGCGCCGCCTCGCGGCCGTTCCACCGACGTTGCTGCTCGTCGCGCTCGCCACCTTCGCGCTGGCGCGGCTGGCGCCGGGCGGCCCGTTCGTCGCCGAGCGCGGCATCGACCCGGCGACGCTGGCCGCGCTCGACAGGCTGTATGGCCTCGACCGGCCGTGGCCGGAACAATTCGCCCGTTGGCTGTGGGCGGCTCTGCATTTCGATTTCGGCCCCAGCCTGACATGGCGCGATTCCTCGGTGTCGTCGCTGATCGCGGCCGCTTGGCCGACGTCGTTCGAGCTCGGCGCGGCCGCGTTGGCGCTCGCGTTCCTGGTCGGCGCGCCGCTCGGCGCTTGGGCGGCGTTGCGCCGGGGATCGTCGGGCGACGCGGTCGCGATGGGCGCGGCCGGGATGCTGCAGGCGACTCCGAGCTTCGCGCTGGCGCCCTTGGTCCAGCTCTCGCTCGGGCTGTGGCTGCGCGCGCTCCCCGTCGGCGGATGGAACGGCGGCGACCTTCGGCACTTGGCGCTGCCCGCGCTGGTGCTCGCGGCGCCGCAGGTCGCCGCC
>JAGWKJ010000179.1 GCA_028865375.1 Hyphomicrobiales bacterium
GCAAAGACGGAGAAGGCGCGGAACGACGAGGGCGCATGGGGCGCGCGAATCCTCCTCCCGGCCGGCGGCGGGGCGGCGCGGAGACCTCGCGCACGAACCTCCGCCGTCTTTGCGAGCGAAGCGAAGCGATCCAATCTTTCGGGAAGGCCTCTTCCCGGGCCGGAGGGCGTCTGGATCGCTTCGTCGCCGACGCTCCTCGCAAAGACGCCGGGAGTCGCAGGACGTCGCCACGCGACCGTGCAGCGCCCCGCCAAAATACGATGAGCCTCCCGCTTGAGCCTTCACCCGTTCTCGGTCTAGCTTGCCCGCCATGATCGGACGGGCCGCATCGGGCGGAAACCGTCGCCGCATTCATCGCTTTGTCACGGAAAACGCGGACGGCCGTTCCGCGAAGTCCCGCAGGGAGAAGCCCATGTTGAAACGCATCCTCGTCGCCGGCGCCGCCTTGGCCGCGCTGGCCGCGGTCCCGGCCCGCGCCGCCACCGAAATCCAATGGTGGCACGCGATGTCGGGCGACCTCGGCGCCAAGCTCGAGAAGCTCGCCAACGACTTCAACGCGTCGCAGAAAGACTACAAGATCGTGCCCGTCTTCAAGGGCACCTATCCCGAGGCGATGACGGGCGCGATCGCGGCCTTCCGCGCGCACCAGCAACCGGCGATCGTGCAGGTGTTCGAGGTCGGCACCGGCACGATGATGGCCGCCAAGGGCGCCGTCTATCCGGTCTACCAGCTGATGAAGGACGAGGGCGTCGCGTTCGACCCGGCGGCCTACCTGCCCGCGGTGACCGGCTATTACACCGACCAAGCCGGCAACATGCTGTCGTTCCCGTTCAATTCGTCGACGCCGGTGCTCTACATCAACAAGGACGATTTCAAGAAGGCCGGCCTCGATCCCGAGAAGACGCCCGCGACCTGGCCCGAGCTCGAAGCCGACGCCAAGAAGGTGATGGCGGCCGGCGCCAAGTGCGGCTTCACCGCCGAGTGGCCGTCGTGGACGCAGCTCGAGAACTTCTCCGCCCTGCACGACGTGCCGCTGGGCACGCTCGACAACGGCTTCGGCGGCGTGAAGGCGCGCCTGACGATCTCCAACAAGGCGACGGTCGCGCATTGGACCAAGCTCGCCGAATGGCAGAAGACCAAGCTGTTCGACTACGGCGGCCGCCAGGGCAAGGCGGACCCGAAGTTCTTCTCCGGCGAATGCGCGATGTTCTTCGGCTCGTCGGCGTCGCGCTCCAACGTGCTGCTGCAATCGAAGTTCGCGGTCGGCGTCGGCCCGATGCCCTATTGGCCCGACATCATCAAGCAGCCGAAGAACTCGATCATCGGCGGCGCGACGCTGTGGGTGCTGCGGGGCCGGCCAGCGGCCGAATACAAGGGCGTCGCCGAGTTCTTCGCCTACCTGTCCAAGCCCGACGTGCAGGCTTGGTGGCACCAGAACACCGGCTACCTGCCGATCACGCAGGCGGCCTACGACCTCGGCGTGAAGCAGGGATATTACGCCAAGAACCCCGGCGCCGACGTCGGCATCAAGCAGATGCAGCGCGGCACGCCGACGCCGAGCTCGAAGGGCCTGCGCTTCGGCAGCTTCGTCCAGATCCGCGACATCATCGAGGAGGAGATGGAGAACATGCTGGCGGGCAAGGAGACCGCGCAGCAGGCGCTCGACAACGCGCAGAAGCGCGGCAACGTGCTGCTGGAGCAGTTCGAGAAGTCGAACTCCTGACGGGAAGCACATGAGCGAGGGCGCGCCGGGCGACCGGCGCGCCGCCTTCCCTTGCAAGCCAAGCGGGTCGTCTTTCCCCATCGTCTGCTGCCCGCGCTGCTGGTCGCGCCCCAGCTCGCGGTGACGGCCGTCTTCTTCCTGTGGCCCGCGGCGGAAGCTCTGTGGCAATCGACGCTGCGCGAGGACGCCTTCGGCCTGAAGTCGACCTTCGTCGGCCTCGCCAATTTCCGCGACCTGTTCGCCGACCCAGACTATCTGGTCGTGATCGGGACGACGCTCGTCTTCTCGTTCGCGGTGGCGGGGCTGTCGCTCGCGCTGGGGCTGGCGGCTGCCGCTCTCGCCGACCGCGCGCGCAAGGGCGCGCTGCTCTACCAGACGCTGTTCGTATGGCCCTATGCGGTGGCCCCTGCGGTGGCCGGCGTGATCTTCCTCTACCTGTTCGAGCCGAGCTTGGGCCCGCTGGCGCGCGCCGTCGGTCCGGCGTGGAACCATAAGCTGATCGGCTGGCAGGCGTTGTCGATGGTGGTGATGGCGGCCTCCTGGAAGCAGGTCGCCTATGATTTCCTGTTCTTCCTCGCGGCGCTGCAATCCATCCCGCGTTCGCTGATGGAGGCGGCCGAGATCGACGCGGCCGGCCCGTTCCGCCGCTTTTTCACGGTGTCGCTGCCGCTGATCGCGCCGACCGGGTTCTTCCTGCTCGTGGTCAACCTGATCTACGCCTTCTTCGAGACCTTCGGCGTCATCCACGCCACGACGCTGGGCGGGCCCGGCCTTTCGACGACGACGATGGTGTTCCGCGTCTTCCGCGACGGCTTCATCGACCAGCGGCTCGGCGCGTCGGCCGCCGAATCCGTGGTGCTGCTGCTGGTCGTGGCGGCGCTCACCGTAGTGCAGTTCCGCTTCGTCGAGCGCAAGGTGCATTACTGATGCCGCCTCGCGCGAACCTCCGGGCGATCGCGCTGCACGCGGCGCTGATCCTCGGCGCGGCAGCGCTCGCCGTGCCGATCTGGCTCGCCTTCGTTGCGGCGACGCGCGCCTCGGCCGATTTCGTGGCCGGCGACGTCGGCTGGCTGCCGGGCCCGCACGGCTTTGCCAATTTCTGGACCGTGCTCGCCGCCGGGGATTCCGCCGACGGCCTGCCGCCGGCCTGGCCGATGCTGCTGACGACGCTGGTCGTCGCGCTGCTGATCGCGCTCGGCAAGATCGCGGTGTCGCTGCCGGCCGCCTTCGCCGTCACCTACTTCCGTTTCCCGTTCCGCTCTCTCGCGTTCTGGACCATCTTCCTGACGCTGATGCTGCCGGTGGAAGTGCGGATCGTGCCGACCTTCCAAGTGGTCGCGGACCTCGGTCTGCTGAACTCCTGGGCCGGCCTGTCGCTGCCGCTGATCGCCAGCGCGACGGCGACCTTCCTGTTCCGCCAGACCTTCATGTCGGTTCCCGACGAACTGACCGAGGCGGCGCGCATCGACGCCGCCGGCCCGCTGCGCTTCTTCTTCGACGTGCTGCTGCCGCTGTCGCGCACCAACGTGGCGGCGCTGTTCGTCATCCTCTTCATCTACGGCTGGAACCAATACCTGTGGCCGCTGATGGTGACGACGGAACCGCGCTTCTACACGATCGTGGTGGGCATCCAACGCCTCGCGCTCGCCGCCGACGAGGGCACCGCCGTGTGGCACTACGTGATGGCGACGGCGATCCTCGCCCTCGTACCGCCGGTGGCGGTGGTGGTGGGGATGCGCAAGCTGTTCGTGCGCGGCCTCGTCGAGACGGAGAAGTGACATGGCGGGCGTGACGCTGCGCGGCGTGAAGAAGCGCTATCCCGGCGGATTCGAGGCGATCAAGGGGATCGACCTCGACGTGCCCGACGGCGACCTGTGCGTGTTCGTCGGCCCGTCGGGCTGCGGGAAGTCGACGCTGCTGCGCATCGTGGCGGGGCTCGAGACGGCGAGCGAGGGAACGGTCGCCATCGGCGGACGCGACGTCGGCGCGCTCGGGCCGGCGGAACGCGACGTGGCGATGGTGTTCCAGAACTACGCGCTCTATCCCCACATGAGCGTGTTCGACAACATGGCCTACGGCCTGCGCAACCGCGGCGCGGCGAGGCCGGAGATCGAGGCGCGCGTGGCGGAGGCGGCCGCCATGCTCGACCTCTCCGCCCTGCTGGCGCGCAAGCCGCGCGAACTGTCCGGCGGCCAGCGCCAGCGCGTCGCGATGGGCCGGGCGATCGTGCGCAAGCCGGCGCTGTTCCTGTTCGACGAGCCGCTGTCGAACCTAGACGCCAAGCTGCGCGCCAGGATGCGCGTGGAGATCCGCGCGCTGCAACGCCGCCTCGGCACGACCGCCATCCACGTCACGCACGACCAGCTCGAGGCGATGACGATGGCCGACACGCTGGTGGTGCTGAACGCGGGCCGCGTCGAACAGGTCGGCAAGCCGGCCGACGTCTACGCCCGGCCGGCCAACCGCTTCGTCGCCGGCTTCCTCGGCTCGCCCGAGATGAACTTCCTCGACGGCGAGGCAGGCCCCGACGGGCGGATCGACTTCGGCGCGCTCGGATCGCTTTCCGCCGGCGCCGGGGCGCGCGCGCCCGTATCCCGCAAGGTCGTGGCCGGCATCCGCCCCGAGAACCTCGCGCCGGCCGAGGGTGACGGACCCGACCGGCTGTCTTTGACGGTCGATTTCGTCGAGGAACTCGGCGCCGCCCGTCTCGTCTATGCGAGCCGAGAGGGCCGACGCGTCGTCGTCCACACCGCCGCGCACGGCGGCTGGGCGCCCGGCGCCCCGTTGGCGCTGACGGCGGCGGCCGGCGACGTGCGGCTGTTCGATCCGCAGGGCGGCGCCGCGCTGGGCTGAGCCGGCGGTCATTTTATACGCCTGTCACGATTGTTGCGCGCGCGCGGCGTCGCGGCGGCTGGGAGCGCGCGGGTGCGCTTGATAGACGGCGCACGCAAGGAAGTCCCGTGACCAGGCAATTGAAGAAGATTCTCCGCGTCGGCGTCGTCGGCGCCGGCACGATGGGCGCCAATCACGCGCGCGTGCTCGCCGAGCTGCCGGGCGCGACGCTGGCGGGCGTCGTCGATCCCGATCCCGCGCGGCGCGCGCTCGTGTCCTCGCGCCTCGGCGCGCCGACCTTCGCCGACCTCGACGGCCTGCTGGCCGCCGGCGTCGACGCGGTGACCGTGGCCGCGCCGACGCCGCTGCATCGCGACGTCGCGCTGGCCTGCGTCGCCAGGGGCGCGCACGTGCTGATGGAAAAGCCGATCGCGCCCACCGTGGCGGAGGGCCGCGAGATCGTGGCCGCCGCGCGCAAGGCCGGAGTGGCGCTGGCGGTGGGCCACGTTGAGCGCTTCAACCCGGCGGTGCAGGCGCTGAAGGCCGCGCTCGCGGGGCAGGACATCTTCTCGATCTCGATCACGCGGGTGGGGCCGTTTCCCCCCCGCATGTCGGACGTTGGCGTGGTCACCGACCTCGCGGTCCACGACATCGACCTCATCCAATGGCTGTCGGGCTCGGACATCGTCGAGGTGCAGCCGCAGCTCTCCAGCAAGATCGCGGCGCGCGAGGACATCGCGCTGCTCCAGTTCCGCACCGCCTCCGGCGTGCTGGCGCAAATCAACACCAACTGGCTGACGCCCTTCAAGGCGCGCAACGCGCGCGT
>JAGWKJ010000180.1 GCA_028865375.1 Hyphomicrobiales bacterium
AAGCGCGATGGGGGGGCGGCAGGGATTTCACGGCGAGCCGACAACCGCCGTCCGCGCCGCCGCCCTAACCCTTCGCCGCCGCGCCGAACGGCGAGGCGCGCTTTTCGTTGACGCCGTCGCGCAGTTCGATGCCGGCCGCCGGCGCGCCGCGCTGCGCGCAATCGGCGCGCGGACACAGGCGGCAATTGACGCCGACCGGCGTCGCTTCGGCGGAGCGCGGGTCGCCGCCGCGTGCATAGACGAGGCGCGCGGCGTCGCCGGCGTGGCACACCAGCGCCACGGCGGAGGGCGGATTGGGCCGGTCATGCGGGCCGCCGGCGCGCTCGACCGTGCGCGCGACCGAGAAGAAGCGCTTGCCGTCGGGCATCTCTATGGTCTGCGTCAGGACGCGGCCCGGCGCGGCGAACGCCGCATGGACGTTCCACAGCGGGCAGGCGCCGCCGAAGCGCGAGAACGGGAACTCCGCCGCCGACAGGCGCTTGGACACGTTGCCCGCCGCGTCCATGCGCAGCATGAAGAACGCGACGCCGCGCGCGCGGGGGCGCTGCAACGTCGTCAAGCGGTGGCAGACCTGCTCGAAGCTCGCCTCGAAGCGGGCGCCGAGCGCCTCGATGTCGTAGGCGAGATCCTCGGCCGCCTCGCGGAAGCGCGCGTAGGGCATCGTCATCGCGGCGGCGAAATAATTCAGCAGCGTCACCTTCATCAGTCCGCGCGCGCGCGTCTCGACGAAGGCCGCCTCGTCGAGCGCGGTCTCGATGGCGGAATCGGCCTCCAGCGCCCCGATCTGGAACGCGGACTGGAACGAGCGCGATGCGGGATCGTAGGCCTCCGACAGGTTCAGCGCGCGGCGGCTCTGGTCGTAGCGGCGCAGGAAGCCGCCCATGGACGCCGCCGGCATGACGCGCAGCCTGACGCCGTGCAGGTCGCGCAGCCGGGCCGCGAGGCCCGCGAGCAGCATGCCGGGCTCGGCGGCGACGTCCCCGGCGATCCGCTCCGCCAGCGCGTCCAGCTCGGGAAAATGGTTCTCGCGCGCCACCAGATGGTCGCGCACGCGCTCGATGGCGAGGTCGAGGCTCGCCTCCGCGGCGCCGTCAGGCGCGCGCGCGCCTTCCGCGGCGCCGTCGGCCTCGCGCGCGGATCGCCGCCAGAGCGCGTAGAGCGTCTCGATGGCGAGCGCGGCGTTGGGCGCGGTCGAGATCAGTTCCTGCACTTCGGCGCGGCTCACCGGAACGTGGGCGAGCGCGGGATCGGCGAAGACCTCGACGAGGTCGGCCTCGCTGACCCGTCGTTCGCTTTCGAGGAAGCCGCGCACTTCGACGTCGAAGGCGGTCGCGAGCCGGAGCAGCACGTTTGCGGTCAACGGGCGTTGGTTGCGCTCCAGCAGGTTCAGGTAGGACAGCGACACGCCGAGCCGGTTGGCCATCTCGGTTTGCGTCAGGCCGCGCTCGGCGCGCAGCCGCCGCAGCCGGCCGCCGGCGAACAATTTGCGGGTGTCGAGTGGTTCCATTTGTCAATTTCATACATTTAGAATGATTAGTTTGTCAAAAATAATTTACAAATTACCATTTTTGATCCTCTTGTCTGTCGATTCCCCTCGTCGTCGCATGGCGGATATGCTCAAATCGCATGGTCAGCCGATGATGACCGGCGGGGCCCTTCCGGCCCGATCAAGATGCGAGGCGACCATGACGACCGATTCCTTCCGCGACCTGATCCCGAATGCGCCGGAAGGGCGCTTCGAAGGCATCGTCCGACCCTACCGGGCCGAGGACGTGCGCCGACTGCGCGGGTCGGTCCCCGTCGCCCATACGCTGGCCGAACGCGGCGCCAACCGGCTGTGGGAGCTCATGCGGTCCGAGCCCTATGTCAACGCGCTGGGCGCCATGAGCGGCAACCAGGCGATGCAGATGGTGCGCGCCGGGCTGAAGGCGATCTACCTTTCCGGCTGGCAGGTCGCCGCCGACGCCAACGTGGCGGGCGCGATGTACCCCGACCAGAGCCTTTATCCGGCCAATTCCGGCCCAGAGCTCTGCCGCAAGATCAACCGCGCCTTGCAGCGCGCCGACCAGATCGAGCATTCCGAGGGCGGCGCGAAGCGCGATTGGTTCGCCCCCATCGTGGCCGACGCGGAAGCCGGCTTCGGCGGCCCGCTGAACGCCTTCGAGATCATGAAGGCCTATATCGAGGCCGGCGCGGCGGCGGTCCATTTCGAGGACCAGCTCGCCTCGGAAAAGAAGTGCGGCCATCTCGGCGGCAAGGTGCTGATCTCCACGGCCGCGCACGAACGCAACCTCTCGGCCGCGCGCTTCGCCGCCGACGTCTGCGGCGTGCCCACGCTGGTGGTCGCCCGCACCGACGCGGAGAGCGCCAAGCTCATCACGTCCGACATCGACGAGCGCGACCGCCCGTTCGTGAAGGAGGGCGCGCGCACGCCCGAAGGATTCCACTGGTTGAAGCCGGGCACCGGCCTCGACCATTGCATCGCGCGCGGCCTCGCCTTCGCCTCTGTCGCCGACCTCCTGTGGTGGGAGACTTCGCACCCCGACCTCGACGACGCGCGCAAGTTCGCCGAGGCGGTGCAGCGCAAGCACCCCGGCAAGATGATGGCCTACAATTGCTCGCCGTCCTTCAACTGGCAGGCCAAGCTCGACAAGGCCACCATCGCCAAGTTCCAGCGCGAGCTGGGCGCGATGGGCTACAAGTTCCAGTTCGTCACGCTGGCGGGCTTCCACTCGCTCAATCTCGGCATGTTCGAGTTGGCCGGCGACTACCGCGACCGCGGCATGGCGGCCTATTCGGAGTTCCAGCAGCGCGAGTTCGCCGCCGAGGCCGCCGGCTACACGGCCACGCGCCACCAGCGCGAGGTCGGCACCGGCTATTTCGACGCGGTGTCGATCGCCATCAGCGGAGGCAAGTCGTCTACGACCGCGATGGGCGAATCGACCGAATCCGCGCAATTCCGCAAGGGGTCCGCGCCGCTCGGCGTGGCGGCCGAATGACGCCCGACGCTGCGAAACTCGCGAAAGAAGGAGCGACCGACATGACGAACATGGCCAACGCGCAGCGCTTCTGGGTGCTCGGCGGCGAATATCGCTCGATGGCCTTCGACGAAATGGTCGAAGGATCGCAGCGCCTCTACGGGCCGATCCGCGACCGGCGCGAGGCGGAGACGGTCTGGCGCCGCGTGTCGGAAGAGAACCGCCATCGCGGCGCGGTGCGCTTCGCCATCGTGTCGGAAGCCTCGCCGGCGTGAGCGCGGCGCGGACGGAAACGTCCGCGCTTTCCCGCGGTTCCGGGGTCGGCGCGATTGCCGAAATGCGTCCGCGTCCCTAGGGTCGCACCCGCACGAAGGGCGCGACCTTGGACTTTTCCCCGATCCTGGCGGCGACGGCGCCGATCAAGCTGCATCTCGCCGCCCTTGCCGTCGCCGTCCCGCTCGCTCCCGTGCAAATCCTCGCGCCCAAGGGGTCGCCGCTGCATCGCGCGCTGGGCCGCATTTGGGTGGCGGCAATGGCGATCGCAGCGGCGAGCGCGCTCTTCATCCTCGACCGCCCGCTGTCGCCGCATGTCGGCCCGTTCTCTTGGCTGCATCTTCTCGCGATCTTCACGTTGTGGTCGCTGTGGCGCGCGATCCGCGCCGCGCGCGCCGGGCGGATCGCGGAACACCGCGGCTTCATGCTGGGCCTTGCGTTCGGCGCCTTGCTCGTGCCGGGCCTGTTCGCCGCGCTGACCCACGGTCGCATCCTGAACTTGGCGCTGTTCGGCCGCTGAGGACGCTTCACTTGCAGACGACGGGACCGATGGTCGGCGCCAAGCCGTCGGCGCGCGGCGCATAGTCGAACGCGGCGGCGCAGGTCCTGCCCGCCCCGTCGAGCGTGATCGTGACTGCGTCGTGCGGCCGCAATCCCTCGATATACGATCGGCCGTCGTAGCCGACGACGAACCGGGCGCCGGTCGCCGAGACGGTCCCGGTGACGCCCGCTTGCGGGAACTTGCCCGCCGCGTCGACGAAGATCACGTTCGCCGCGTCCGTCTTGGTCCTGACGCCGAACGCGACCGGCACGCCGGAGAGCCGGGCGGGCACGACCTGCACCGTCGTGCGCGCGGCGTCCGCGGCGACGGGCAGCGACTTGGGGTCGATGTCGAGCCGGTTGTCTTCGTAGGAGCGCAGGCCGGGCACGAGCAGCTTGCCCGACCAATCGGTCGTGCCCACCGGGTCGTTGTCGCGCAGGATGCGCACGCCCGGCGCGCCGGCGTCCACGACCGCGAAGGAATCGTCGATCGGTTCGCCCAAGAAGATCCCCTGCGGCATCGCCACGATCGATCCCGCCGCCTCGACGGTCGCGCTCTGGCCGCCCGGCTGCTGCGCCGCCGTCGCGTCGAGCCTGGCGTAGCGCGCGCGGTAGGAGGCGCGCGCCTCGCGATAGGGCGCAGCGCCCTCCTGGTCGGTCGCGCGCCAGCCCCAGTCGCCGATCTCGGGCCCGAGCGAGCGTTCCGCCGACAGCGTGCCGAAGGACGAGCCGGGCTGCGCGTCGAAGCTCGCGGATAGCGTGGTCTTCATGCCCAGAGGCACCGTCATGCCCGCGACGAGGCCCGAGGTGCGAGGATTGGAAAAGTCATGGAACGCGGTGAGGTAGACCGACGCGCGATAGGGCAGGTCGCCCTTCGTCAGGCTCGCCGTCGCGAGGTCGGACTTCCGCCCGTCGGGGAAGCGCTCGTGGACGAAGCTGGCTCCGATCGCGCCCAGCCGCGCGGGCAGCGGCGCGCCCACCGAGATCCGGTCGAGTTCGCGGGGCGGGCGGACGTCGAGGGAGGCGCCGTAATTGAAGACACCGTCGAGGTTGGAATAGGGCGTCGTCGTCTGCGCGTTCTCGGCCGCGGTGACGGAGGCGAGGTCGTCGTAGGTCCCGAGCGTCCGCTGCGTCGACAGGTCGAGCGAAACGCCGAAAACGGCGGTGTCGAAACCGGCATAAATCTGCGCGCCGGTTCCCGACGGCGATTTCGAGCCGGCCAGCGCGAACGAAACCGCGGCGCGATCGAACGTGCGCGCGACGAGCCCCGCGCCGCCGTTGAGGAGCCCGGCGCCGCCTTCGGCGTGTCCCTCGACCGTCAACCAATCGGCGGCCCCGACGCGCGCGCTCGCGACGCCGACCGGCTTGCGGCCGTAGTCGAACGATTGCGACCCGTAGCCGAAGCGCGGAAAGCCGACCTCGGCGGAGAAGCTGTAGAGCCCCCGCCGCAGCAGGCGGCCGTCGTTGTAGAATGGCAGGTCCTGCTTCGTGACCGAGCCGTTGGCGCCGCGCAGCACGACGCTGGCCGTGCCGTCGGCGCCCAGCGTCGGCAAGTTGTCGATCA
>JAGWKJ010000181.1 GCA_028865375.1 Hyphomicrobiales bacterium
GCTTTGCCGCACGGCCGCCCGGCGCGCAACCTCGCACCGCGAAACGCCGCCATGCGCGCGGATCATGCTAGGCGCGCGAGACATGCAAGGCGGTCAGATCGCGAAGCTGGTCCCGCAGCCGCAGGAGGCGGTGGCGTTGGGGTTCTTCACCTTGAAGGCAGAGCCGATCAGCGCGTCCTCGAAGTCGAGCTCGGCGCCTTCGAGAAAGGGCAGGGAAGCCGCGTCGACCCGCACCTCGACGCCGTCGCGCGCCACCACGAGGTCGTCGTCCAAGCGCTCGCGGGAGACGTCGAACACGTAGGAAAAGCCGGAGCAGCCGCCCCCTTTCACCGAAAGGCGGAACGCGGAACCGGCCGGCTCGGCGGCGAGGATCGTCACCAGCTTCTTGGCGGCCCGCGCGCTGACGGCGAAGGGCGTCGCGGCGGGCGAAAGGTCGGAGGCCATGGTCTGCGTCATCGCTTTCACGCCCCCGCGGCCGCCGGTGCGGCGGCGCCCGATCCGTGTCACATAGGGCCGGGACGGGGCCGGTTCAACGGGGAACGGATGGGCGCGAACGCGAAGATCGCGGCGGCGGCGGACGCGTCGACGCCGCGCGCGCGGTTGCACCGGGAACCGCCGTCGCCCACGCGCGACGATTTCCAGCGCGACCGCGACCGGGTGCTGCACGCGGCGGCGTTCCGTCGCCTCGCCCACAAGACCCAGGTGTTCGTGCCCATCGAGGGCGACCACTTCCGCACCCGGCTGACCCATACGATCGAGGTCGCGCAGATCGCGCGCGCGCTCGCCCGTGGGCTCGGGCTCGACGAAGCGCTGGCCGAGACCGTGGCGCTGGCCCACGACCTCGGCCACACGCCGTTCGGCCACACCGGCGAGGACGCGCTGGCCGCCTGCATGGCGGCGCACGGCGGGTTCGACCACAACGCCCAGGCGCTCGCGGTGGTGACCCGGTTGGAACGCCGCTACGCCGGCTTCGACGGGTTGAACCTGTGCTTCGAGAGCCTCGAAGGACTGGTGAAGCACAACGGTCCTCTGACCGGGCCGCATGCGCGCGACACCGCCGCGCCCGACGCCTCGATCGTCGCGTTCGATCGCGCGATGCCGCTCGGCCTCGATCTCCACGCCGGCGCCGAGGCGCAGGCGGCGGCGCTCGCCGACGACATCGCCTATGACGCCCACGATCTGGACGACGGCCTGCGCGCCGGGCTGTTTTCGCTCGACGCCTTGCGCGGCGTCGACTTCCTGCGCGACGCGCTCGGCGAGATCGCGCGCCTGCACCCGGGGCTGGAGCCGTCGCGCGCCACCTACGAGCTGACGCGCCGCGTCATCACGCGCTTCGTCGAGGACGCGCTGGCGGCGAGCGCGCCGCGGCTGGCGGGGCTCTCCTCGTTCGAGGACGTGCGGCGGGCGGAGGGCCAGAGCGTCGGTTTTTCGCCGGCGTTGGCGGCGGCCGACCGCGCGATCAAGGCGTTCCTGTATCCAGCCATGTATCGCCATCCCGACGTGATGCGCGTGAGGCGCGAAGCCGATTCGGTCGTGCGGCGGCTGTTCGAGCGCTTCCTCGCCGATCCCGCCGCGATGCCGGCGGACTGGGCCAAGGTGGCGCGCGACGGCGACCCGGCGCGCGCGGTCGCCGACTATGTCGCGGGCAGGACCGACCGCTACGCGCTCTCCGAACACCGACGCCTGTTCGGGAGCGCGCCGGAGATGCGATGAGGCGCCGCGCGCGCCGCTGCGCTCAGTCGCACGGAACGCCCAAGGCCCGCCCGACGCGCAGCGAGCCCGCGACATGGCGGACCAGCGCGTCGTAGCGCGCCTTCTGCGCCAACGGATAGAACATCTCCACGAAGCTCCAGACCCGCCCGCGACAGCCCAGCGCCCCCTTGCGATAATAGATGACGTCGCCGCCCGCGAGCCCGGAAACGACGAACCAGGTCGCGCCGCGATCGAGATAGGTGACCGTCTCGCCGACGCGAGCCCGCGTGCGCGAGGCGACTTCTCCGTCGAAGCTCCTGATCGCCATTTGCCCGAACACCGCGACGTGCCCTCGTCCGTCGGGCGAGGTGAAGCCGCGTCCGTCGCCGTCGGCCGGCGGCGGATCTTCCCTCCAAGCCGCGGGAACGTCGGCGGTCGCGCCATAGCGCGCGTTGACGTAATGGCGCCATCCGTCCGCCTGCGCCGCGCCCGCCGTCATCGCGGCGGCGAGCGCGAGCGCGAAGGTCGCGCGCGCCCTCACTGGAACCACTTCGCCGTTTCGGCCGCGAAGGCGCCGTCGTTCTCGTCGATGTGCTGCCATTGGTCGACGAACATCTTCAGCGGCGTGTCGCGCGGCAACAGGTAGGCCTTCTCGGCGAAGTCGAACGGGTGGCCGGGGTGGATCGCGCACAGCGCGCCCTTGTGCAGCTTCTGCTGGTAGCGCGTCTCCGAGGCGTCGGTGATCATCACGTCCGCGTCGCCCTTGGCGAGGCGGTCGAAGATGGACAGGTTGTCCTTGTTCATCACGACGGTCGCCGCGTGCAGGCGCGCCTTGTCGAACGCTTCGTTGGTGCCGCCGGGATTGACGATGACGCGCACGCCCTTGGCGTCGATCGCGGCAAGCGATCCGTATTTCGCCGCGTCCGCGCAGCGCGCGATCGCCGCCTTGCCCTCGCGCATGTAGGGCGAGGAGAAGTAGCCGGCCTTCTGGCGCGGCAGCGTCACCGAGATGCCGCCCATCGCGACGTCGAACTTGTCCGCCTCGAAGTCCTTCAACAAGTCGGCCCATTTCGTCTGCACGAACAGGACCTTGACGCCGAGCGCCTTGCCGAGCGCCTCGGCGCGGTCGATGTCGAACCCCTCGTAGCTTCCGTCGGCGTTCCTGAAGGTGAAGGGCTTGTAGTCGCCGGTCGTGCCCACGCGCAGCGTTCCGGCGGCCAGGATGGCGTCGAGCCCGCGTGCGGGCGCGGCTTGTGCCGACGGCAGGCCCGTCGTCATGGACGCAAGGAGCAGGACGCATGTGGCGAGCGCGGAGCGGACGGACGACTTGGACACGTGCGAGTTGGACATGGCGACCTCCCGAGAACGCTCAATCCAGCCCAACGCCGGGCGCATGGCAAGCGCCCGCCGCAATGGTATAAGCGCCGCCCCTCCCGGGCCCGAGGCCGCCTTGTCCCCCGTCATCTCCATCAAGGACCTGTCGAAGGTCTATTCCTCCGGATTCAAGGCTCTCGATCGCGTCTCGCTCGACGTCGCCAAGGGCGAGATCTTCGCGCTGCTCGGCCCCAACGGCGCGGGCAAGACGACGCTGATCTCGATCGTGTGCGGCACGGTGTCGAAGACGTCCGGGACGGTGCTCGTGGGCGGCGACGACAACGTCTCGGCCTGGCGCCGAGCGCGGACGCGCATCGGCCTCGTGCCGCAGGAAATCTCGCTCGACATCTTTTCCACCGTCGCCAATTGCGTGCGCTTCTCGCGCGGCCTGTTCGGCAAGCCGGTGGACGCCGGCTTCCTCGAAGGGCTGCTGAAGGACCTGTCGCTGTGGGACAAGCGCGCCGCGCGCGTCGTCGAGCTGTCGGGCGGCATGAAGCGGCGCGTGATGATCGCCAAGGCGCTCAGCCACGAGCCCGAGATCCTGTTCCTCGACGAGCCGACCGCCGGCGTCGACGTCAACCTGCGCCGGGACATGTGGGCGCTGGTGCGCCGGTTGCGCGACCGCGGCGTCACCATCGTGCTGACCACGCATTACCTCGAAGAGGCCGAGGAAATGGCCGACCGCGTCGGCGTGGTCGACAAGGGCCGGCTGCTGCTGGTGGAGGACAAAGCGTCGTTGATGCGCCGGCTCGGCAAGCGCCGGCTGACGGTGACGCTCGCCGAGCCGTTGCCGGCGCTTCCCGCCGCGCTCGACGGGGCGCCGGCGCCGCGGCTCGACGACGGCGGGCGCAAGCTCGCGCTCGAATTCGACGCCGGCGAGGGCGGCGGCGCGATGGCGGCGCTGCTGGGGAGGCTCGACCGCGCGGGCATCGCCTATGTCGATCTCGAGACGGGCAATTCGTCGCTCGAGGACATCTTCGTCGGGCTGGTCGGGGAGGGAACGCGATGAACTTGGCCGCCAATCCGCTCGGCATCTGGGCGATCTATCGCAACGAGATGCTGCGTTCGCTGCGCACGCTGTTCCAGAGCCTCGTCGCTCCCGTCATCACGACCTCGCTCTATTTCGTCGTGTTCGGCGGCGCCATCGGGTCGCGCGTGAGCAAGATCGGCGGCGTCGGCTACGGCGAGTTCATCGTGCCGGGCCTCGTCATGCTCACCATCCTGACGCAGAGCGTGTCGAACGGCTCGATCGGCATCTACTTCCCGAAGTTCACCGGCTCGATCTACGAGCTGCTGTCGGCGCCGATGTCGGCGGCGGAAGCGGTGACGGCCTATGTCGGCGCGGCGGCGACCAAGTCGGTCGTGATCGGGCTCGTCATCATGGCGACCTCGACGCTGTTCGTGGATCTGCGGATCGCGCACCCGTTCTGGATGGCGGCGTTCCTGGTGCTGACCTCGGTCGCGTTCAGCCTGTTCGGCTTCCTCGTGGGCGTGTGGGCGCGCAATTTCGAACAGCTCAACGTCGTGCCGACGCTGCTGCTGACCCCGCTGACGTTCCTCGGCGGCACGTTCTATTCGATCGACATGCTGCCGCCGTTCTGGCGGGCGGTCAGCCTGTTCAATCCGGTCGTCTACCTCATCAGCGGCTTTCGCTGGAGCTTCTTCGGCATCGGCGACGTGCCGGTGGCCGCCAGCCTCGGCTTCGCGCTCGCCTTCATCGCCGTCTGCCTCGGCACGCTCGCCTGGATGTTCAAGACCGGCTACCGCCTGAAGCCTTGAGCGAAGGTCAGGCCCCCGCCAGCAATCGCGCGGCCGCCGCGCGCGCTTCCTCGGTGACGGTCGCGCCCGCCAACATGCGCGCGATCTCCTCGCGGCGGCCCGCGTCGTCGAGCGCGTGGACGGCGGTGGCGACCTTCTTGGCGCCCGTCGCCGCCTTGCTGATGCGGAAATGCGCGCCCGCGCGCGCGGCGACCTGGGGGGCGTGCGTCACCGCCACCACCTGCACGGAGGCCGCCAGCCGCGCCAGCCGCTGGCCGATGGCGTCGGCGACCGCGCCGCCGACGCCCGTGTCGATCTCGTCGAACACCAGCGTCGTCGCCTCGCCGCGATCGGCCAGCGCCACGCGAAGCGCAAGAAGGATGCGCGCAAGTTCGCCGCCCGAGGCGACTTTCATCAACGGCCCC
>JAGWKJ010000182.1 GCA_028865375.1 Hyphomicrobiales bacterium
CGGCGGCGCCCGGCGATTCCAGTCGCACCTGGCGCACGAGGTCGAGCAGGCGGCGATAGGTCGTTCCGCGCCGGCACAGCCGGATGCGCCAGGCGGTCGTCGGCGGCCTTCCACCGCCCCCGATCACGGCGGCCGTCAGCGGCCGCGCACCGCCATCGAGCCATTGCCAAGCGTAGAGGCAGGCCGCGCCGTGCAGCGCGCCATAGGCGAAGCCGAACGGGCCGTAGGAATCGGTCTCGTGCAGCGGCGAAACTGTCATCGCGTTGGTCGGGAAGGCGGCCGACAATTCGCCGTCGATCGTCGTCGCGTCCGGCCTGTCGACCCGCAGCGGGTCGCCGAGCGAATAATCGGCGCGGTCGGGCCGCGCGAGCACGAACAGCGACAGCGTGTTCTGCCCGTATTCCGGCCCGTCGTCGCGCAGGATCACGTCCTGCCGCCAGCCGTCGGGATGGTCGTGCAGCAGCGTCTCGATTTCCGCGCCGGCGTCGGCCGGCAGATGGATCGCGGCCCGCGCGGGTCCCTGCGGATCGCCGACGGAACCGGAATAGCGCGCGACGAAGCCGCCGACGCCCGCCCCGCAACCGGCGAGCGACAGCGCGAGGGCGGACAGGGCGAGGGACGTGACGATGCGCTTCATGGCGACATCCTCGGGTTCGAGGTCTTTTGGAGCGCCGCGGCGACGGCGCCTTGCGAATCGGCGTCGGAGAGCTGGGCGTCGGCGGCGCGGAACGTGGCGAGCGCGCGGTCGTAGCGGCCGAGGCGGAAGAGCGACCAGCCGCGCAGCATCATCAGGTCGCGCTGCGGCTGCGCGAAGGCGTCGCGCCGGTCGAGCGCGGCCAGCGCGCCGGACCAGTCGCCGGCGCGTAAGGCGGCGCGCGCGCGCTGGGTGAGGATCTCGACGCCGATCTCGTCGCGGCGCGCGCGCGACAGCGGCGCGGCGGAAGCCGCCGCCACCGCGGCCGAGGTCTCGCCGTTGCGCAGCAGCGCAAGCGAGCGGCCGTAGGCGGCGTCGGAGGCGGTGCGTCCCTTGCCGCGAGCGAGCGCGTCCTCGAAGGCGCGCGCGGCCTCCTGCGGACGGTCGAGCTTCAGCAGCCGCCAGCCCTCGGCGAGCCTCCCGGCGGCGGCGCCCGACGGGGCCTCCGTGCGCGCGAAGGGACGGCGCAACGTCGGCCTGCGCATCGTCGCGGCCGGCGTTCCCGTCGCGTCGCCCGGCACGTAGGCGGCCGGCGTCGGGCTCGCGGGCGGCGCGGCGCGCATCAAGTCGGGAAAGGCCGCGCCCCAAGTCGCCAGCGCCGAGCCGTAGCCGAAATGGTCGCCGAGCCCGCGATAGCTCATCAGCAGGCCGCGCGCCGCGCCTTCGCTCGGCCGCCATTCGAGCGCCTTCGCGAACCAGTCGCGCGCCGGGACGTATTGCCGGACGTTGAACGCATACCAACCGAGCGCCTCGGCTCCCAAGGCCGAGCGCGAATCCAACGCGAGCTTTGCGAACGTCCGCATTTCGGCGGCCGGCGGCGGCGAGGGGGGCTTGCGCGTGAGGCGCGCGGCGACGCCGCCGATGAACAGATCTCGCATCGCGTCCGACTTGCCGATGAAGGGCATCAGCGCGGAATCCGCCTCGTCGAAGCGGCCGATGGCGCGAAGCGCGATCGAGCGGCCTTCCGCGACCTTTGGATCGTCCTTCGCAGTGGGAGACCATGCGACCGCGGCGCCGAACCACGCCGCCGCCGCCGGCCAATCGCGGCGCATCACGCGCTTCCACGCGAAATCCGCCGCGCCGCGCGACGATTTCAGCGCCGACAACGCCTTGCCGACGTCGGCCAAGACGGGCGTCGGCGCGTCGGCGCCGCCGGCATAGGCGGCGTCGAGCCGGCCGAGCGCCGAATCGACCGCGACCTTGCGAAGGTCTGGCGCGGACGCGGCCGCCTTCACCGCCGCGATGGCGGCGTCCGCCGCGCGGCCCGACGCCGCGAGCGCGCGCACCTGGCCTTCGAGCGCCTTGGGCGAAGGCTTGTCGGCCGGGCTCCAGGCGAGCGCGGCGCCGAACCATTTCGTCGCCCCGGCGAAGTCCTTCGCCGAATAGAGGCTCCACCCGAGCGCCAACGCCGCGTCCGGGCTCTTCCGTTCGCCGACCGCGGATTCCACGTCGGCCATGTCGAGGTTTTTCATGTCGACGCCGCCCGGCTTCGCGCCGCCCTTGGCCACGGCGGCGAGCGCCGCGTCGACGTAAAGGCCGTTCACGGCGGGGTTCGCGTTCCGCCATTTCGCGGCCGCCGCCAGCGCCTCGGCGTCGCGTCCCGCGCCGCGCAGGGCGAGCACGTAGCCCTGCTGGATTTCCGGCGTCGCAGCGAGTTCGTCCGATGACTTCGCCCAAGCCAGCGCCTTGTCGAACCAGCGCGAGGCGGCGTCGAAGGACTTGGAGCGCAGCTGGAACCATCCGAGCGCGGCCGCGCCCGACGACGACTTGTCGAGGTCGATCGCCGCGCCGAAGCGCTCGACCTGCGTGGCGTCGAGCTTGGCCGCGTCGGGGCCCGACAATTCGGCCATCGCCACCTCGACGAACAGTCGCCGCAGCGCCGGCCAGCGATCACGCCATTCCCAGGCGATCTTCGCCGCCTGCGCCGCGTCGCCGGTCGCTTGCAGCGCCAACGCGTAGCCCTCCCATGTCTTCGCATAGCCCTCGGGCGATTCCGCGTAGGCGGCGTCCGGCTTGCCGGTCAGTTCCGGCGGCGGCGCGTAGGCGAGCGGGGTCGGCCGGTAATCGGAAGGGACGAGCGCCAGCTTGGCCAGGATCGGGACGTAGGCGTCTTGCGGCGGCAACGCCTTGAACTTGGCCAGATCGACCGGCGGCCACCAATCGAGCGCCGTCTTGAACCAGCGCCTGGCCGCGGCGTCTTCGTGGCGGCCGTGGCGGTACCAGGCGAGCGCCTGGGCGGCGAGCGGCGACTTGTCGGGCTCGAACACCGACTTGAAGCGCGCGATCCGCGCCTCCTCCATCGGCTCGGGCGGCGTGTCGCGCGTCAATTGCTCGACGACGTCCTCGACGTAGAGCTTCCTCATCGCGGGCACGGCGGCGACGAACGGAAAGGCGACCTCTTCGGCGTCCTTGAAGCGGCCGGCGTGGCGCAGCGCGAGCGCGTAGCCTTCGGCGGTCTTGACGTCCGGTTTCGCGTCCTTCGCCCAGGCGATCGCGCGCGCGAACCATGCGACGCCGTAGCCGGACCGCGGCTCGTCGTGGCGGCGCCAGCCGAGCGCCTGCGCGCCGCGCGCCGACTTGTCGGCCATCACCAGCGCCGCGAACCGGCCGACGCGGCGCTCGGACATCGGGATCGACGGCCAGGGCCGCGTCAGCTCCTCGATCGCCACGTCCTCGTAGAGCTTGCGCATCGCCGGGACGGCGCCCGACAGCGCGAACGCCTCGTCCTCCGCGTCGTGCCAGCGCATCGAGGCGCGATAGGCCTGCGCCAGTCCCTCGCGCGTCTTGGCGTCGCCGACGCCGCCGGGCGACCACGCCACGGCGTCGCGGAACCAGCCGATCGCGTAGCCGCAGCCCTGCTGATGCAGTCGCAGCCAGCCAAGCGCCTGCGCGCCGTCGGCCCGCTTCTGCGCGGCGACGATCCCGGCGAAGCGGCGCACGCGCCATTCGGGCGTGCGGTCCCGGCGCTTGACGTCGCTGATCTCGACGACCATCGCGCCGAAATAGGCGTCGGCGAGCGGCTTCGACTTGTCGCGCCATTTCCAGGCGACGTCTTCGGCCTTCGCGTAATGGCCGGCCCCCGACAGCGCGAGCGCGTAACCTTCGTCGATCTTCAGGCCGCCGTCCTCCTGCGCGCCGCCCCAGCCGCGCGCGTCCGCGAACCAGGTCGCCGCCTCGTCGAACGACTTCGCCCTCAGGCGCAGCCAGCCGAGCGCTTGCGCGCCGACCGGCGACTTGATCGACCCCACGACTTCCGCGAAGCGCGCGATCCGCGGCGTCGGCAACGGCCCGACCCCGGGATCGCCCAGCTCGGCCGCGACCACGTCGACGTAGAGCGCCGCCATTCCGGGCGACGCGGCGCGCCAAGCGTAGGAAACGTCCTCGGCGCGGGCGAGGTCGCGCGTCGCGCGCAGCGTCAGCGCGTAGCCTTCCGCGGTCTTGGCGGCCTCCGCGCCCGCGCAGGACGCCGACGGACCGGCCGCGGCGTCGCAATGCGACCAGTCGAGCGAGGCCTCGAACCAGGCGCGCGCGTTCGTCCAGGCCTTGCGACCGAACCAGTGCCAAGCCGCCGCCTGGGCGCCTTTGGCGGAGCGCGCCGCCTCGACCATCGCGGCGAAGCGACGGAAACCCTTCGGCTCCTCGCCCGCCGCGCCGGCGCGCACGAGGTGGTCCTCGTAGAGCGAGAGATAGATCGCGCGCATTCCGCGCGACGCCCCGGCGCGGTCGCGCGCGAAGGCGAGCGCCTCGTCGCGCCGGCCGGTGGACTTCAGCGCCAGCGCGTGCCCGACTTGGAAGGTCGCGCGCGCCGAAACCTTCATGCCGCGCGCGAACCAGGCGTCGGCGCCCGTCCAATCGCCGGCGCGCGCGCGCCGCCAGCCGAGGATCGCCAAGTCGTCGGGGTTCAGCGAGGCGGCGGCGGCGGCCTCGTAGGCGGCGACTTCCTCGGCCGTGACATCGGCCTTTTGGCCTTGCGATTCCTTCACCAGCAGCGCGCGCGTCAGCGCGATCGCGGCGGGCGCGAATTCGTTCGTGCCGTCGGCGCGCGCCGCGCCCAGCGCGATCAGCCGCCGCGCGTCGGCCTCCGGCAGCGACGCGACCGCGCGCTCGACCGTGGCCAGACGTTCGTGGAAGTCCTTGCAGGTCGCCACCACGCCCTGGTCGAGCTCGAAGGCCCTCTCGGGCATGTCGAGCGCGACGAACGCATCGGCGACCTTCCACGCGGTGTCGACGGAATCGCAGGCGAGCGCGCCGGGCGTCGCCGCCGCCGCCGTCAGCGCCGCGCGCGGATCCCGCTTGGCGGTCGCCGCGGCGATCGCGACCTGCGCTTCGCGGCGACCGAGCTTCTTGGCGAGTTCGCTCGACGGCTTCCAGCCGGCGACCGTGCTTTCGCGCAGGCGGATCGCAGCGCGCAGCGCGTCGAGCTTGCCCGCCGCGAACAGGTCCCAAAGCGGCTGCTCGTCGCGCCCGGCGCCGCCGCGGGCGGACAGGTCGGTCGGCGGCGCCCAATCAGGATAG
>JAGWKJ010000183.1 GCA_028865375.1 Hyphomicrobiales bacterium
GATGGAGCAAGGTCACTCGCAGGCCGAGCTTGGCCAGCGCCTCCGCCGCCTCGACCCCGAGCACCCCGCCGCCGACCACGACCGCCTTGCGCGCGGCGGCCGATTGCGCGTGCGCGCGGATCGCCAGTCCGTCCGAGGCTTCGCGCAGCACGAAGGCGTTTTCCGCGCCGAGGAACGCCGCGTCCGGAACGTTCGCGTCCGCCCCCGTGGCCAGCACCAACCTGTCGTACTGGAGCGTGGCACCCTCGCCGAGCCGCAGCTGGCGGCGTTCGCGATCGACGCCGACCGCCACGGTGTTGCGCCAGACTTCGACTCGGTTGCCGGCGTACCAATCGTCTGGCAACAAATGCATGCCGTCCATCGCGTTGCGCCCATAGATGAGCCGTCCAAGCGCCATCCGGTTGTAGAAGTGGTGATGTTCGCGCGTCACCACCGTGATCCCGACGCTCGCGCTGGCCCGCCGCAGCGCCTCCGCCACGCCCGTGCCGGCGGCGCCATTGCCCACGATCACCACGCGCCCGATGCCCTGTGCCGCCAAGCGATCGGCGCCGCTCGGCGCGGTCGCGCGATCGCCGGGGCCGGCTCGCTTCGACAGGTCGCGCTCGAGCGTGACCGGACCCGTCGCGCGACAGACGCAAGCGAGCCTCGCCTGCCCTTCGAGGCCCAGCCGACGCAAGGTCGCCCGTTCGTCCTCGCCCGGCGGCGTGAGGTGTTCGCCGCCCTCGATCACGAGCACGGCATCGGCGCCGCACAGGCCGGACCGGCACCCGAATGGCATGTCGATGCGCGCCGCCTCCAGCGCTTCGAGCAGGCTGGAACCGGCGATGGCGGGAAAGCTCGCCCCCGTCCCGCGGTCCGTCACGATCGGGGAGTTCGCCCGTCCCGCGGACGCGGCGGCGGGCCTGGCCAGGGCCAGCGATCCCTCCTTTCGGCGCGCGCCGTCATAGGCGCGCCGGTTGCGCCGACCCATGGCCATGATCGCGACGGCGACCGCGACGCCGATCCACCTGCTGGCGAAGGCGATCGAGGGCGCCGGCAAGTGGCCGAAGGTCCGCGCGACCGCGGCGATCGGCAAGGGTCCAGCGAACGCGTAGAACGCCACCAACGCCGCCGCGGCGAAGGAATTGTAGAGGCGATATCGGGAAACCGACGTGAACCGGTCGAGCGCCTCCATCGCGCCGACCGAGGCGGCGGCGGCGGCCAGCGTCACGCCCGCCCGGAGGAATTGCCCGTAGGCCGGCGCCTGGGCCTGCGCGAAATAGCCGACGATCAGGCCAGGCATCATGCCGGCGAAGAATAGCCGCTGACCGCCCCACCGACGATCCGGATCCTCGATGTCGGCGAAGGCGGCGGCGTTCGGATTGAAATCGTAACAGGATTTTTGGCAGCCGACGCAGGTCGGGCAATGACCGTTGCGCACCGGCACGGCGGGCGCCTGGCCATAATCGCGCTGGATCGGCCCCAGCGGACAGAACGTGCCGCACCAGCCGCTGCGCCCCTTGAAAATCAATCCGCCGGCCAATGCGAGCGCGAGCGAACCGACGACGCCGACGGCGACCAAGTGGGCGTCGCGGTTCAGGAGCGGCGCGCGCAGGAGGATCGCCGCCGTGAACGCGCCGACCGCAATGCCATAGGACGCCTCGCCGGCCGCGCGCGGCAAGTCGCGCGCGAAACTCAAACCGAGCCGGCGCGGCGCCTGGTTGAGCGTGGCCATCGGGCAAATCTGTCGCCACAGGCCGGGCGCGAGCGCGAACAGGGCCGGCAGCGCCGGGATCGCCGCGCCCCAGAACAGCGCGAGCCCGAAGCCCGGGCGCAGCACCAGCAGCGCCGCCAGCGCGATCGTGGCTGCGAGCGCGGAGAGCCTGGCGATGGTCCAGATCGCCGGCGGAACGCGACGCGGCGCCTTCGAGTAATTCTCGAACAGGCGCTCGTCGTCAGACATCGCGGTTCGATCTGCGCAGCCGCCCGGCCAGGGCGCGTCCCAGGTCCAACGCGAGCGACAAGGCGATCCGCGGCCGCCAGGCCGACAATTGGAGGAACCTGTCGAAGCCAAGCGACAGCGTCTCGACGTCGGTCAGCGCGACGACGTCGGCCGATCTTCGCCTGCCGTCGAGGAACGACATCTCGCCGATGACCGCGCCCTCGTCGAGGACGGCAAGCCGCCTGCGGCCGCGCCGTCCCTCTGCGAGCACTTCGACCCGGCCGGAGGCGATTACGTGCAGCGCGCGGTCGTCCTCGCCCGCGCGCAGGATGACCACGCCGGCGGGATAGCGCCGCCGTTCGAGGCGGGATTCGAGGTCGCGCCATTCCCCGTCGGTCAGTCCCGACAGGATGCGCTCGCCGTCGGCGAACGGGGCGTCGTCGGGTCGATCATAGTCGAACAGGCCGGGCGCCATGGCCTCCCCCCCCTCGGACGCCGACCGAAGGCGTCCGGTCAGCCCGTCCGGCCGAACACGCGGGCGAACACGTCGTCGACGTGCTTGAAATGGTAACCGAGGTCGAACAGGTCGTCGAGTTCGGCCGGCGACAACTTGGCCGCGACGTCCTTGTCGCGCTTCAACAGCGAAAGAAAGTCGCCCTGCCCGGCCCAGACCGGCATCGCGTTGCGCTGCACCAGCGAATAGGCGTCCTCGCGTGAGACGCCCTTCTGGGTCAGCGCGAGCAGCACGCGCTGCGAATGCACGAGCCCGCCGAGCCGGTCGAGGTTCTTGCGCATGTTGTCGGGATGCACGACGAGGCGGTCGACCACGTCGGCCAGCCGCGCCAGCGCGAAATCGAGCGTCACGGTGGCGTCGGGGCCGATCATGCGCTCGACCGAAGAATGCGAGATGTCGCGCTCGTGCCACAGCGCCACGTCTTCCATCGCGGGCGTCGCCATGCCGCGCACGAGCCGCGCGAGGCCCGTCAGGTTCTCGGTCAGCACGGGATTGCGCTTGTGGGGCATCGCCGAGGAGCCCTTCTGGCCGACGGAAAAATACTCCTCCGCCTCCAGCACCTCGGTGCGCTGCAAGTGCCGGATCTCGGTGGCCAGCCGCTCGACCGAGCTCGCCACGACGCCCAGAGTGGCGAAGAACATGGCGTGGCGGTCGCGCGGGATCACCTGCGTCGACACCGGCTCCACCGCCAGCCCGAGCTTTGCGGCGACATGGGCCTCCACGCGCGGATCGACGTTGGCGAACGTGCCCACCGCGCCCGAGATCGCGCAGGTCGCGACCTCCGCGCGTGCGGCGAGGAGCCGGGCGCGCGCGCGCGCGAACTCGGCGTGGGCGAAGGCGAGCTTGAGGCCGAAGGTCGTGGGCTCGGCGTGGATGCCGTGCGACCGTCCGACGGTGGGCGTCAGCTTGTGCTCGAAGGCGCGTCGCTCGAGGGCGGCGAGCAGCGCGTCCACGTCGGCGACCAAGATGTCGGAGGCGCGCGCGAGCTGCACGGCGAAGCAGGTATCGAGCACGTCGGACGACGTCATGCCCTGGTGGACGAAGCGCGCGTCGGGACCGACGAACTCGGCCAGATGCGTCAGGAACGCGATCACGTCGTGCTTGGTCTCGCGCTCGATCTCGGCGATCCGCTCGGGGTCGAACTTCGCCGCCCCGCCCTTTTCCCAGATGGCGCGCGCGGCGGACTTCGGGATCGTGCCGAGCTCGGCCAGCGCGTCGCAGGCGTGCGCCTCGATCTCGAACCAGATGCGATAGCGCGTCTGGGCCGACCAGACGGCCGTCATCTGCGGGCGGGAATAGCGTTCGAGCATGGGACCCCGGCGTCGGCGCCGCGGCGCGCGGCGGCACGCTTATGCAATCGGCGGGCGGCGGCGACAAGACGCCGATCGACCGGCAAGTCTCGGAACGGCCGCCCGATCCGACGGTCGCGCATTAGCAGGCCGAATGTCCGTTAGCGATGATCAATAACCTTAAGTCTGCATTAAAATTGATCCCCAATTTGGAACTGCGTAAATACAGCCGAACGGTCAACAAGAAAACCTCAACGCCTGCACGGCCGACGCGCAGTGCCCAGCCAGAATGGAAACCGCGATGAAGACCTACATTTGCGCCGCCCATGCCGGAGGCCAAGGCAAGACCACCGTCTCCCAGGCGATTTACCGCGGACTGCGGCAGCGCGGCCTCGACTACAAACTCGTCTCGGCCGATTATTGCGACGACGCCGGCCGCTCCAAGCTCGGCAAGTTCTACGACGGCAAGGTCACGGAGCTCGGAGTGGGCGCGCAGCTCACCTCCGCCAAGCAGGAAAACGACGCCAACTACGCCCTGAAATACTGGGACAAGTTCGGCCAGGTGCTGGTCGACGGCGCCGCCATCGTGGACGTCGGCGCCAACGTGGTGACGATGCTCCAGCAATGGGCGCAGCACCGCAACGCGCATCGCGTGCTGCAGGTCCGCAACGCCGCGCCCATCGAGGTCGTGCTGGTCTGCAAGGCGGAGAAGCATGCCGTGCAGGACGTGGCCGAGCTCGTACGCTCGATCGCCGACGGCAAGTTCGTGCCCTATTCCGCGATCACGATCGTGCAGAACACGGTGGGCGGCAACTTCGACAAGATCGACGTGCGCCGCGTGGTGGCGGCGGCCGCGCCGCGCGCGCGCGTCCGCTTCGCGACGCTGCCCCATTGCACCTCGGAGATCTGGGCGCGGCTGGAGCAGACCTACACCTCGGTCGAACGCGCGCTCCGCATGTCGGAGACCGAGATCGCGGCCAAGCTCGACGTCGACATCTGGTCGGCGACCGCCGGCCTCAACGACCTCAAGACCTGGGCCGAGGCGGCCGACCGCGAACTGGCCACGCACCTCGAATATCGCGGGACGCCCGACCTGCAATCGCTGCTGGCCAACATCGCGCCGACGGTCGCGGAAGCCGCGTCGGCGACCCAGTGACGCGCTGGCCGCGCGCGGCCCTGCAATCGTCGTTAAAAGAGACCGCCGGAAGCCCAGCTTCCGGCGTTCGCGCGCCGCCCCCCGTAGGCGCTTCCCCGAGCGTCGCCGATCGGCCATTGTCGGGACATGCAGCTCGCCCGTTCGCTCCTCTTCAACGCCCTCTTTTACGTCATGACCCTGGTCATGATGATCCTCGGCGCGCCGACCGTGCTGTGGGGCCGCCGGGGCGTCATCTTCCTCGCCAAGACCTGGGCGCGCTCGACGCTCGGATTGCTCGCGATCACGTGCGGCACGCGCGCGGAGGCGCGCGGCTT